>JAJYJA010000099.1 GCA_021789795.1 Deltaproteobacteria bacterium
CAACCTATTTAGTTATAATATTTAAGAAATAAAAAATAAACCTACTAACTTATAGGTGGTAACCAATGATAATCTCCACATCAAGAAACGAATTAGTTAATAATGTTGCCATGCTCCAAAATGCGGTTGCAAAAAAAGGCACCATATCTATCTTATACAATATATTAATTAAAACAAACAAAGATAGTATAATTTTAACGGCAACAGATTTAGAGATAGGAATTAAAATTGAAATGCCTGCGGAAATAATAGAGGATGGATCTATTACTTTGCCAGCGAAAAAATTTTATGAAATGATAAAAGAAATAACTGATGATGTCATAAACATAAAAATAGCAGAAAACAAATGGGCTAATATTTCAACATCGTCAGGCATATACAAAATTTGTGGAACAGATAGTGAAGAATATCCATCAATACCTGAACCAACAAATAATATTTTTTCTTCTATACCTTGTGATATATTTTCTGAGGCCATAGATAAAATATTATTTTCAATAGCCCAAGAAAATGATAATCAATTTAATCTAGTTGGTGTTCTATTTGAGATAGAAAAAACAGATAACATCAATATATTTAAATTGGTGTCTTCAGACGGACATAGAATGTCTCTTTTTGAAAAAGAAATAGATACCGATGTAAGTAAAATACAACCAAACAATATAATTTTAATACCCAAA
Source organism: Deltaproteobacteria bacterium (assembly GCA_021789795.1). Classification (GTDB taxonomy): domain Bacteria; phylum Desulfobacterota; class Desulfobulbia; order Desulfobulbales; family VMSU01; genus VMSU01. The sequence goes on from JAJYJA010000099.1 coordinate 681, forward strand.
AAAGGAATTATTGAAGCAAAAAAACTTTGCGAAGCGAATGATTTTATTGAAATGGGTTTTGAAAACAAACAAGTTATTTTTAAATCTGAAAGATATACCATCTTTGTTAAGTTGTTAACCGGAGAATTTCCCAATTATAAAAATATATTTAAATCAGTAAACAAAACCAATTGTATTTATATAGACAGACTTAACTTAATATCTTCTCTAAAAAGGATAAATATATTTACAGAGGATATTTATAATTCTGTTAGTTTTTTATTTAAAAAAGATAAATTAATTTTATCTTCTCAAAATATAGATATAGGAAGCGCTAATGAAGAATTACCAATAACTAAAGATAACGATGAGGAATTATCACTTGGTTTTAATGGAAAATATTTTATTGAATCTGTTCAGGTTATGAATAGTGATACCATAAAAATATATATAACAAATGAAAGAAGTCCATGCTTGATAGAAGGTGACGATGATCAAGGTTTTATGAGCATTATCATGCCAATGCAAATATAAAAGGTAATTATAGTGAACCAACAACATAGCGAATACGGTGCTGATAATATAAAGGTTTTGGTTGGCCTAGAAGGGGTTAGGAAAAGGCCTTCCATGTATATTGGAAATACTGCTGAGGAAGGACTTCATCATCTTATTTATGAGGTTGTTGACAACAGTATAGATGAAGCTTTAGCTGGTTATTGCACAAAAATAAAAGTTGTCTTCCATCAAGATGGATCTGTAAGTGTTGAAGATAACGGAAGGGGAATTCCAACCGGAATACATCCAGTTGAAGGTGTATCTGCCCTTGAACTGGTAATGTGTACCTTACATGCCGGTGGTAAGTTTGATCATTCTACCTATAAGGTTTCTGGAGGATTGCACGGGGTAGGTGTTTCAGTAGTTAATGCCTTAAGCCTGTGGGCGGTTGCTGAAGTAAAAAGAGAGGGAAAGGTTTTCAGGCAAAGCTATAAAAGGGGAATAAAAGATGAAGAAGTTAAAATAATAGGAGAAAGTCAATTTACTGGCACCACCATAACATTTATTCCTGATCCAGAAATTTTTACCGAAACCACAGAATTTAAATATGAGATTATTCAGAATCGGCTTAAAGAAATGGCCTATCTGAATAAAAATGTAAAAATAATCCTTAAAGACGAAAGAACCGGTGCCAGTGACGAGTTTCATTACGAAGGCGGACTCGTATCTTATGTTGAATATCTAAATCGTAACCGCACCACCATTCATCAAGAGCCAATAATGATCGTGGGCGAAAAAGATGAGGTCCAGGTCGAGGCCTGCTTTCAGTATTTCGACGGATATTCAGAACGATTGTTTTCTTTTGTAAACAATATCAACACAAAAGAAGGCGGCACCCATGTGGCGGGCTTCCGGGGGGCGCTCACCAAGTGCATTAACCGTTACGCCAGCGACGACATTGTTCCCAAAAACCTGCGGGCCAAATTAGGCGGTGACGATGTCCGAGAGGGGATCACCTGCGTGATCTCGGTTAGGGTTCCCAACCCCCAATTCGAGGGTCAAACCAAGACCAAGCTCGGCAACTCCGAGGTCAAGGCCGTTGTCGAGTCCATCTGCACCGACAAGCTTTCCGCCTACCTGGAAGAACATCCCCAAGAGGCCAAAAAGATCCTCGCCAAGGCAATCGACGCCTTACGTGCCCGGGAGGCGGCCCGCAAGGCCAAGGAGCTATCGCGCAAGAAAAGCTCCGGCCTTGACCTGATGATGGCGGGCAAGCTCGCGGAATGTCAGGCCAAGGATCCGGCTCAACGCGAGATATTCATCGTCGAGGGCGATTCGGCGGGCGGCAGCGCCAAGCAGGGCCGCGATCGTTCCATCCAGGCCATCTTGCCCCTGCGCGGCAAGATCATGAACGTGGAAAAGGCCAGGTTCGACCGGGTATTGAGCAGCGAGGAGATCAAGCAGGTCATCGCCGCCCTGGGGACTGGCATCGGCAAGGACGAGTTCGAGCTGGACAAACTCCGCTATCACAAGATCATCATCATGACCGACGCCGACGTGGATGGCGCCCATATCCGCACATTATTGCTCACCTTTTTCTACCGGCAGATGACCCCGTTGGTTGAAAACGGTCACATCTACATCGGTCAGCCGCCATTGTATCGGCTGGGCCGAGGCAAGAAGGAGCAGTTTTTCACCGACGAGGAGAGCTTTAACCGTTACCTCTTCACCCAGGCCGGGGAGCAGATGCGGGTCATGGCGGACGGCGGGGAACCGATAATCCAAGATGAGCTTATAAAATTGTTGCAAAAATTGTCCGGCTACCAGCGGTTGATTGATTATCTGGCCCGGATCAACCTCGGCCTGGACCTGGTCAACTTCCTCTTGGCCAGCCAGGTCAACTCGGCGGATCAGTTCGAGGATGAATCCTTGGTGCGGCGCCTCAAGGAGGGGGTGGCCAACCGCGGGCTAACCGTCAGTCAGCCACGCAACTGCCATTGGAAGCCCAGTTGTTACGAATTCGACGCCGCCATCCGGGACAAGGCCCACATGGTGGTAACCGTCGGTCCCCAGATCCCCTTGATCCCCGAATACCGGCAATGCCTGGCCCTCTACCCGGCCATCAGCGCTTATCTGCAGACGGGGTTCTCGATTGAGTCCGGCGATAAGACCATTGCGGTGGACAACTGGCAGCAGTTGATCTCGATGGTGAAGAGCGAGACCTTCAAGGGCAGCACCCTGCAACGCTACAAGGGCCTGGGCGAGATGAACCCGGAGCAGCTTTGGGAGACCACCATGAACCCGGAAAAACGCCGGCTGTTGCAGGTGACCATCAACGACGCGGTGCAGGCGGACGACATCTTCACCACCCTCATGGGCGACAAGGTGGAGCCCCGGCGCGAGTTCATCCAGAACCATGCCCTGGAAGTCAGCGAGTTGGATATCTAAGGTCAAAAACAATAACCACAAAATTTATCTAGGTAATTAACTCGTGGAAGATAACGATACCAGTTTTGTAACTCAGACCATCTCCATCGAGAGCGAGCTTAAGAAGTCCTATCTCGATTACGCGATGAGCGTCATCATTGGCCGGGCCCTGCCCGATGTCAGAGATGGCTTGAAACCGGTGCATCGCCGGGCCCTGTTCGCCATGCGGGAATTGAACAACTTCCATAACCGCCCCTACCTCAAGTCGGCCCGTATCGTCGGCGACGTGATCGGTAAGTATCACCCCCACGGCGATACCGCGGCCTACGACACCATCGTCCGCATGGCCCAGGATTTTTCCCTGCGTTACCCGCTGGTGGACGGCCAGGGCAACTTCGGCTCGGTGGACGGCGACTCCCCGGCGGCCATGCGTTACACCGAGGCCCGGATGACCAAGCTCGACCAGGAGATCATCGCCGATCTGGACAAGGATACGGTCGATTTCATCCCCAACTACGACAACAGCCTAAGCGAGCCGGTGGTCTTTCCCACCAAGATCCCCAACCTCCTGGTCAACGGCTCCTCCGGCATCGCGGTGGGCATGGCGACCAACATCCCGCCCCACAACCTGACCGAGGTCATGGACGGCCTGATCGCCCTGATCGACAATCCCGACCTTTCCATCCGGGAGTTGATGGCGATCATCACCGGCCCGGATTTCCCCACCGGCGGCCTGATCTGCGGCCGGGCCGGCATCCGCGAGGCCTACGAGACCGGCCGGGGCTCGGTTATCATGCGGGCCAAGACCCACCTGGAAAAGCAGGACAAGACAAGCCGCGAGGCGATCATCATCGACGAGATCCCCTATCAGCAGAACAAGGCGTCCTTGGTGGAGAAAATCGCCATCCTGATCAAGGAAAAGCGGATCGAATCGGTGTCCACGGTGCGCGACGAGTCGGACCGGGAGGGGATGCGCGTCGTCCTGGAATTAAAAAAGGACGAGATCGCCGATGTGGTCTTGAATCAACTCTACCAGATGACCCCGATGCAGAAGAGCTACGGGATCATCATGTTAAGCATCGTCAACAACCGCCCGGAGATACTGAACCTAAAGCAGACCCTGGAATACTTCATCCTGCACCGCAAGACCGTCATCTACCGCCGCACCGCCTATGACCTGAAGCGAGCCGAGGAACGGGCCCATATCCTGGAGGGATTGAAGATCGCGATCAGCAACCTCGACGAGACGGTGGAGTTGATCAAGAAGTCCGCCAACCCCGCCGAGGCCGCCGCCGCCCTGATGAATCGTTTCGGCCTCACCGAGATTCAGGCGAAATCCATCCTGGAGATGCGCCTCCAGCGCCTGACCGGCCTGGAGCGGGACAAGATCATCGCCGAATACAACGAGCTGCTGGAAAAGATACGCTACTACCACCAGATACTTAATGACGAATCCCTGGTGATGTCCATTATCCGTGAGGAGTTCGTGGAGATCAAGGGCCTTTACGGCGACGCCCGGCGCACCGAGATCATCGAGGCCGCGGACGAGATCCTGCCCGAAGACCTGATCATTCAGGAAGACATGGTGGTCACCGTCACCCACAAGGGCTACATCAAGCGCAGCCCGGCGGAGATCTACCGGGCCCAGCGGCGGGGCGGCAAGGGGGTCAGCGGCGCCAGCACCGACGAGGAGGATTTCGTCTGCCACCTGTTTTTGCCCTCCACCCACGACACCTTCCTCTTCTTCACCAACCTGGGCCGGGTGTTCTGGCGCAAGGTCTATGAAATACCCCAGGCGGGCCGCACCGCCAAGGGCAAGGCGATCGTCAACTTCCTGGAGCTGTCCGCCGAGGAGAAGGTGGCCGCCATCCTGCCGGTCAAGGGCTTTGACTGTGGCTCCGGCGAGTGCTACATCATGATGGTGACCAAACTCGGCATCGTCAAGAAGACCCCGCTTGCCGAGTTCAGCCGCCCCATTCGCCGGGGCAAGATCGCCCTTACCATCCGTGAGGACGACGAGATCATCTCCGCGGTGCTGACCAGCGGCCAGGACGATATCCTCCTGATCAGCCGGGACGGCAAGGCGGCCCGCTTCAACGAGGCCGACGTCCGGCCCATGGGCCGCACCGCCAGCGGGGTGCGGGGTATTAACCTGGAGGACGACAACATTGTGGTCGGGGTGGTGGTCATCAACTCCGACGCCTCGATCCTCACCATCACCGAAAACGGCTACGGCAAGCGCAGCTCCGCCGACGAGTATTCGTCCCACCGGCGGGGCAGCAAGGGGGTGTTCGCCATCAAGACCAGCGAGCGCAACGGCAAGGTGGTGGGCGCCATGCAGGTGAGCGACACCGACGAGATCATGATGATCACCAACGGCGGCAAGATCATCCGCATCACCATGGAGCAGATGCGGGTGATTGGCCGCAACACCCAAGGGGTGCGGATGATCAACCTGGCGCCGGGAGAGAAGGTGGTGGCCATGGATTTGGTGGCCGAGCGCGACAACGTTTCCGAGGATGAAGGCGAATAAGGCGACGATGGCGGTCATCGGGGCCGGGAGTTGGGGCACCGCCCTGGCCTTGCTCCTGGCCCGCAAGGGGATGACGGTCAAGCTGTGGGCCCACCGTCAGGACCATGTCGAGGAGCTTCAGGCCAACCGCGAGAACCGCGCCTATCTACCGGGCTTCACCCTTCCCGAGAACATTACGGTCAGCTCCGAGTTGGCCCAGGTCTTACCCGGCGCCGCCACCGTGCTCATGGTGGTGCCCTCCCACGGCTACCGGACGGTGTTTGGACGGCTTAAGGAGCTACTCGCCCCCGAGGCCGTGGTCGTCTCCGCCAGCAAGGGCATTGAGAACGACAGCCTGATGACCATGACCCAGGTCATGGATGAGGAACGGCCCGGCGGCCGCTACGCGGTGCTGAGCGGCCCCAGTTTCGCCCGTGAGGTGGCGGCGGGTCAGCCCACCGCCGTCACCGTGGCGGCGGGCGATTTGGGGGTGGCCACCAGGGTGCAGGAGCTGTTTTTTACCGAGACCTTCCGGGTTTATACCAGCACCGACGTGATCGGGGTGGAGTTGGGCGGGCCGCTGAAGAACATCGTGGCCATCGCCGCCGGCATCTGCGACGGCCTGGGTTACGGCACCAACACCCGGGCCGCCCTGATTACCAGGGGCCTGGCCGAGATCACCCGGCTGGCGGTGAAGATGGGGGCCAGTCCGCTTACCATGTCCGGCCTGGCCGGGCTGGGCGATTTGGTGCTTACCTGCACCGGGGAGCTGTCCCGAAACCGGCATGTCGGGGTGCAACTCGGCCAAGGCAAGACCATTGACACCATCCAGAACGAGATGAAGATGGTGGCCGAGGGGGTTAAGACCACCCGTTCCGTCTGGCACTTGGCCAGGAAGATGCAAGTCGAGATGCCGATTATGGAGCAGGTTTACCTGGTGCTCTACGAGGGCAAGCGCTGCCGGGAGGCGGTGAATACCCTGTTGCAGCGCGACCAGAAGGAAGAGATGGTACTGTTTTCCCGATAGATTCTCGCCCCGCCAACCCCAAACTCCCCGAGTTCATGTCCCCATCCATCGTCCAGCTTGTCGGCCCCCAGGCCGAGATCTTGGTGCGCGCAACCAACTGGATAGGCGATGCGATCATGACCCTGCCGGCGGTGCGCAGCATCCGGGAAAATTTTCCCCAGGCGCGGATCACGGTCCTGGCCCAACCTTGGGTGGCGGACATCTTTAGCGCCAACCCCCACGTCGATCGGGTGCTTCTCTACCACAAAAAGGGCCGTCACGCCGGTTTGCCCGGCAAGTGGCGGCTGGCCCGGGAGTTGGCCAAGGAGCGGTTTGAGCTGGCCATCCTCCTGCAAAACGCCTTTGAGGCGGCCCTACTTTGCCGCTTGGCCGGAATACCTCTGGTGGCGGGCTACAACCGGGACGCCCGGCGGCCGTTGCTCAGCCATCCGGTGGCGGTTAGCCGGGAGATCAAGGCCGGGCATCAGGTTTATTACTACCAGCAGCTCTTGGCCGGCTTGGGCCTTACCCCCGGCGCCGATCGTCTCTACCTTTCCCTGGCCAAGACGGATAGGGACTGGGCGGATGATTTTGTTCGCCCCCTGCCCCGGCCGCTGATCGGTTTAAACCCCGGCGCCGCTTACGGGCCGGCCAAGCGCTGGCCGGCGGCGCGTTACGGCGAGGCGGCCCGGGAACTGCTCGCCAAGACCGGCGGCACCTGCCTCATCTTTGGCACCCCGGACGATCGCCAGGCCGCCGCCACCATCGGGGAGTGGATCGGCCCGGCGGCAGTCGATCTCTGCGGCCGCACCTCCCTGGCCCAGGCCATGGCCTTAATCGGCAGGTGCCAGGTATTCATCACCAACGATTCCGGCCTGATGCACGTGGCGGCGGCCCAGGATACCCCCCTGGTCGCCATCTTCGGCTCCACCGATCCGGTAGCCACCGGGCCTTTTTCCGAACGGGCGGTGGTGGTCTCCAAATCCCTGCCTTGTAGCCCCTGTCTCAAGACCAACTGCCCCTTAGGCTTTGAGTGCATGCGCACCATCACCGCGACGGAGGTGGCCAGCGCCGCCTGGGGGCTGCTGTCCCAAGGCGACGCGGGGTCGCGATTATGACCCACGCCCAGGATGTCCTTGCCGATGGCCGGCTGCCCCTGTCGGTGGCCATCATTACCAAGGACGAGGCGGACCGGCTGCCGGATTGCCTGGCCAGCGTCACCTTTGCCGCCCAGGTGGTGGTGGTCGATTCCGGCAGCACCGATGGCACCTTGGAGATCGCCGCCCGCTGGGGGGCTCAGGTGGACACCGAACCTTGGCAGGGGTATGGCCGGCAAAAGCAACTGGCCATCGACCGTTGCCAGCAGCCCTGGATCTTGGTGCTCGACGCCGACGAGCGGGTCAGCCCGGAGTTGGGTCGGGAGCTGGCGGCGGTGCTGGCCTCGGGCTCGACCTGCGCCGCCTACAGTTTGCCCCGGAAGAATTTTTTCTTTGGCCGCTGGCTAAGACATGCCGGTTGGTGGCCGGACCGGGTGACGCGGCTTTTTAAGCGCGGCGCGGCCCGCATGAGCGACCGGCTGGTGCACGAGGCCCTGGTGGTGGAGGGAGAGCTGGGGAGCTTGCAAGCCCCCTTGATTCATCTGACCAGCCGCGATCTTGCCCAAACCATCGACAAGATCAACCGCTACTCCTCGGCCGGGGCTCAGGAGTTGTGCAACCGGGGCCAGCGGGCCTCGATCGGCAAGGCCTTGGCCCACATGATCTGGGCCTTCATCAACAACTACTTCCTGCGCCTGGGGATCTTGGACGGCGGGCCGGGGCTGATCCAGGCCCTGACCGACGCCAGCAACACCCTGTTCAAATACCTAAAGCTCT
>JAJYJA010000100.1 GCA_021789795.1 Deltaproteobacteria bacterium
CTATGTATCAGGATACAGGATACAGGATACAGGAGTGATTGGCGATCTTTGGCCTGGGCGTTCCGCCTGGGGCCGAGGGGGGGGGGAGTTTAACAGAAATATCGAGGTGTGGATGTTGACTAAAGCCATTAAGACGCTGGCGAACGCCGCCAACACTTGCATCGACGAGGAAGAGGAGATCAGCCGCTTCTACCACCGGATTCCGGAGGTGGTGCGGGAGTTGGTGCGGGCCTGGGAGGGCAAGGAGGCGAGCGAGCAACTGGGGCCCATCCCCATGCCCTCGCAGGACTCGGTGGTGCAACTGATCCACAAGCTCCGCGCGATCCTCTTCCCCGGCTATTTCACCCCGGCGATCATCAACCGCAGCAACCTGGAGTACGTCATAGGCCAGGAGAGCACCGAGCTTTACTCCAGCCTGGGTCGGCAGATCGTCCTGGCCCTCCAGCACGACTGCTTCCGCTCCCATAAACCGTGCAGCCAGTGCCGGTATCGCGGCTACCAGTTGGCGCTTGAGTTTGTCCGCGACCTGCCGCGCATCGCGGCCATCCTGGCCACCGACATCCGGGCCGCCCTGGACGGCGACCCGGCGGCCAAGAGCCCGGACGAGGTGATCTTTAGCTATCCGGGCCTGCTCGCCATCTCCATCTACCGGATGGCCAACAGCCTGCACCGGCTGCAAGTCCCCACCCTGCCGCGGATCATGACCGAGTACGCCCATAGCCTGACCGGCATCGACATCCACCCCGCGGCCAGCATTGGCGAGAGTTTTTTCATCGACCACGGCACCGGGGTGGTGGTGGGCGAGACCACGGTCATCGGCAACCGGGTGCGGCTCTACCAGGGCGTGACCCTGGGCGCCCTCTCCCTGCCCCAGGACGCCGGGCCCCGTTACCGCAACACCAAGCGCCACCCCACCATCGAGGACGAGGTGATCATCTACGCCAACACCACCATCCTGGGCGGCGAGACGGTGATCGGCGCCCGGTCGGTGATTGGCGGCAACATCTGGCTCACCGAGAGCGTGCCCCCCGACACCAAGGTGCTGCTCAAGCGTCCGGAGCTGACCTTTGTCGGACGCAAGACGAAAAGGGATAATCCCCCCGCCTGACGCCCCCCGCCGGAAGGCGTGGCGGCTGGCCCAGACGGGGTCATCGCGGCCCGCAAGCGGCCTTTTTCAACCAGGAGCCCCGCCATGCCCAGACTCTTCGCCGATCAGACCCAGACCATTGGCCACACCCCGCTTGTCCGTCTGCGCCGCACCGTGCCCCCAGGGGCCACGGTGCTGGCCAAGCTTGAGGCGAGAAACCCGCTCGGCAGCGTCAAGGACCGCATCGGCGAGGCGATGATCGAGGCGGGGGAACTGAGTGGGCTGATCCACCCCGACACCACGGTGATCGAGCCCACCAGCGGCAATACCGGCATCGCCCTGGCCTCGGTGTGCGCCGTCCGCGGCCTGCGGTTGATCCTGACCATGCCCGAGACCATGAGCCTGGAGCGGCGGATGCTGCTCGCCCATCTGGGGGCGGAACTGGTGCTCACCCCTGGACCGCTGGGCATGAAGGGGGCCATCGCCAAGGCCGAGGAGCTGGTGGCCGAGATTCCCAACGCCTTCATGCCCAACCAGTTTGCCAACCCCGCCAACCCCGAGGTGCACCGTCAGACCACCGCCCTGGAGATCTGGGGGGACACCGGCGGCGAGGTGGATATCCTGGTGGCCGGGGTCGGCACTGGCGGCACCATCACCGGGGTCTCCGAGGTGCTCAAGGCCCGGCGGCCCGGCTTTAGGGCGGTGGCGGTGGAGCCCGCCGCCTCCCCGGTGCTCTCCGGCGGTCAGCCGGGGCCGCACAAGATTCAGGGCATCGGCGCCGGCTTCGTGCCCTCGGTGCTGAATACCAGGATCATCGACGAGATCGTCGCCGTCACCAACGAGCAGGCGATCGCCGCCGCCAAGGACCTGGCCCGGAAGGAGGGTATCCTGGCCGGGATCTCGGCGGGAGCCGCCGTCTTTGCCGCCGCCCTCCTGGCCGGACGCCCGGAAAACGCCGGCAAGACCATCGTGGTTATCCTGCCGGACACCGGGGAGCGCTACCTGAGCACCGATCTGATGCGCTGAGTCTGGCGGGCAAGTGGGGGGAGACGAGCAGAGCAGGGCAGCGGGGCGTGCCGGTGTCGGTCAACAGAGGCCTAGGCGGCGCAGCTCGCGCAGGATCTCCAGGCCGTCGGGGGTGAACGCCTTGTCCTGGGCGCCCAGGATGTCGGAGACGGCCATGAACTCGCCGTCCGCCACCTCCTCCGCCTGGAGGGTGAACGGCCCCTCGTGGCGGCAGATGAAGACCTCGCCCCAGACCCGGTTGCCCTGATCGGCGAAGTAACGTTCGCCCAGCGGTTTAAGCCGCGCCCGGATCCCCAGTTCTTCCCACAGCTCGCGCCGGGCCGACTCCTCGTAGCTCTCCCCGGCCTGCACCACCCCGCCGGCGGCGAGATCGTGAAAGCCGGGGTAGATATCCTTGCTCAGGGTGCGCCGCTGCACGAACAGCTCCCCCCGGCGGTTGAAGACCAGGATGTAGGTCGCCCGGTGGATCAGGTTGTCGCGGCGCATCTCCCGGCGGCTGGCCTGGCCAATTATCCGATTTTTCTCATCCACGATCACCACCCGCTCCGAGCCTGGATCAGGGCTGGGCTGGCCCGAGGGCGGGGTGGGGGCGATAGCCATGGCCAGGAGCGCCGCCACCTCCTGGCAGCCAGCCGTGTCCGCCAGCCGCCGCTGGTTGATCTCCACCTCGATCCCCAGGTAGTCCTCCTCCCGGTATTGGGCGCGCAGGGCGGTGGCCAGGCCGTCGCTTTTCCCCCGGTAGGGGTAGTTGCGGCGCACCGTCCAGTCGGGCCGGAGGCGGTGCAGCTCGGCTTGCCAGGCCCGGCAGAGATCGCCTTCCCCTTGCCGGGCGCTGTCGTAGAGCAGGCCCAGCTCCGCCCGTCTGGTCTGGCCGTTCAGCACCGGGGTGAAGCTGTGGATGGCCAGGTGCAGGGCTGGATTGCCGGCCTTGATCAGGCGGGCCACCTCCGCCAGGATGGGTTCCCGGTGAGGGAGGTAGTGCCGCTGGATGATCTCCTCCCGTCTCGTCCGGGGCAGGGCGGCGGTCAGGGGCGAGAATAGTCGGGGGTGGCGCAGGGAGCGGTTGGTGTCGATCAGCAGCCGGGTGACGGTGGTGGCGAAGAGTGGGCGGGAAAGGCTTTGGGCGAGCTGGGAGGCCACGGCCAGGGCCCCGGCGTCCCAGCCGCGGTGGCTGGCCAGCAGCGCCGCTTGTGCCGCGAAGGCTTGCCGGTATGCCGTCGGCACCTCGTGGCCGCCGTGCTCGCAGGTGATGATGATCGCCCGTTCAGGCAACGAACATCTCCCCCGCCTCCAGACAGTCTGCCAACCGGCCATAGACCTCCCGCATCCGCGCCCGGTCAGGCCTTGGGCCGGCGGCGGCGAGCAGGCGGCGGGCCAGGGGGCCCTGATTCAAGATGATCGTCAGGGCCTTGCGGCCGGGGTCATCATCGGGCACCGTCTTCGCCGCCAGACGCCGGCAGAGTTCCCCCAGCGGCAGCGGACCCTCTTCGATGCCTAAGAGCCGGAGGTAGGCGGGGTCGCGGATCACCCCCCGCTCGCCGTTGACGATGGCCTCGTTTAAGGCCGCCACCAGCGGCGGGATCGGCATGGCCTGCTGTTCGGCGAGGGGGCTCCATTGTTCGGCGATCAGGGCGCTGATCACGCTGCTGAGCAGGGAGACAATCGCCAGGTCGGCGGCGGGGCATTCCTGGATGTCGATCAGCCTGATCTCGATCGCCGAGCGCTGGAAGCGGGCGATGGCCCCCCGGGAGTTTAGCCACTCCTCTTGCAGGACGCCTTTGGGGTCGAAGGGGGCGATGTCCTCGTAGTTCCGTTCGAGGATCACCCGCTCGTAGTCCGCCCTGGTGTAGACGGCTTCCGGGATTATCTGCCCGGCGATGGAGAGTATCTTCGCTTGATTCTGGCGGTAGAATACCAGCCGGTTGTCGAGCGGCCCCCGGGCCTGCCCCTCCACGAAGGGGGAGCTGGCGGCCAGGGCCGGAATCAGGGGCAGGATCAGGCGGATGGCGGCGTGCAGGCGGCCAAACTCCTCGTCTCCATGAAAGGCCAGGTTGAGATGGGTGGATTGCAGGTTCGACCAGCCGTGGCCCTGGCAGTTGAAGATGCGGTTGTAGGCCTGGTAAATCCGCCGGTAGCCGTGGGGCCAGAGCCTGGTCTCGGAGAAGGGGTGCATCCAGGGGTGCATGGCGCCGGGCATGAGTCGGGCATCCAGGGAGGCGAGGAGCTGATTCATGGCCCGCGCCTCGGCCTGGAAGCCCTCCGCCAGGCCGGAGAGGCTGGGCGCCGGGCCGTTGGTCTTCATCTCCACCACATGCATGGTGAGCTCGTTGGACCACGCGAATCCGTCCCGCTCCACGTCGTTGATGATCCGCTCCGGGGCGCCCACCGCCAGGGCCAGCAGGCGGTCGGCCACCGGCAGCACGTCCAGGCTCTCCCGCTGCACGATCATGTATTCCAGCTCCAGGCCATAGCCTTGGAGAAGGTGAGGGGTGGCGGTAGTCATGGTAGTTTGCTTGGTCAATGGGAAATCTCCCTCATCACTTCGTCTCTCAGCCTCGATGCCGCAGCCGTCTCCACCAACCACACCTGGCGCTTAGGGGCCGTCACCAAATAACTCCCACAATTAGCCCCCCTCCGTTACGGCTCTTGCTCGCCGTTTTTGCTGTACCTGCAACCCCAAGCCCGCCTCCCGCCTTTCACCACATCAGCCCCCGGTCGCCCCGGTGCTCGATGCGGCGGGTAAAGACCCGCATGATGCGCAGGTACAGCTCCTCGCGCAGGATGGAGTCCTCCACCCCGGCGTCGATGTTGGGGTTGTCGTTGACCTCGATGACGTAGAATTTCTTGCCCACCTCCTTGATGTCCACCCCGTAGAGGCCGTCGCCGATGAGGTTCGCGGCCTTGAGCGCGGTGCGGATGAGCTGCTCCGGGGCGTGCTCCACCGGCATGGTGGCGTAGGTGCCGTCCCCGGTTTTGAGGCCGGTGGCGTCGCGCTTGATGATCTGCCAGTGCTTCTTGGCCATGAAGTACTTGCAGACAAAGAGCGGCTGCCGGTCGAAGATCCCCACCCGCCAGTCGAAGGCGGTGGGCAGGAACTCCTGGGCGATGATCAGGTCGGACTTGGCGAGCAGCTTGGCCACCTCCTGGGTGAGGTCGGCGGCGGTTTCCACCTTGACCACCCCTTGGGAGAAGGAGGAGTCGGGTTGCTTGAGCACGCAGGGCAGGCCCAGGCGCGCCACCACCTCGCCGGCGTTGTCCTTGTGGACGATGACCGTCTTGGGGATCGGGATGCGGTTGCGCTCCATGATCTCGGCCAGGAAGACCTTGTTGGTGCACTTTAGGATCGATTCCGGGTCGTCGACCACCACCATCTTCTTGGCCATCGCCCGGCGGGCGAAGCGGTAGGTGTGGTGGTTGACGCTGGTGGTCTCGCGGATAAAGAGGGCGTCGAACTCGGCCAGGCGTCCGTAGTCGTTTTTGTCGATGAACTCCACGTCCAGGCCCAGGGCGGCGGCGGCCTGGGCGAAGTGGTGCAGGGCCCGCTCGTCTGAGGGGGGCTCGGTTTCCTTAACGTCGCGCAGGATGGCGAGATCGTAACGGTTTTGGGTCCGGCGTTTGACCACCCGGCGGCGGCCCATGAAGTACTCGCGGGCCACCTCGACCACGAAGTCGCGGTGCTCGGCGGGGATCTCGCTGGTGGGGATGGGGGTGATGTTCTGGAGATACCAGCGGGAGTTCTTGTCGTTGTGAACGAACGAGGCCCGGAAGAAGGGGGCCTGGAACTGCCTAAAGAGGTGCTGGCTCAACCGGTCGTGCTGCTTGGCGACGTTGTGGCCGAAATAGACGCTAAGCACGAAGTCCTTGGAGCGGATATGGGCCAGGCTCTTCTGGATCAGTTGATCCGCCTCCTCGGAGACGATACGGATGATGGTCTGGCTCTTGAAGTCCTGGATGGCGGTGATGTCGGGCAGGGGCTTGTGACCGCGGGCCGCGGCCAGCAGGGAGACGTAGTAGCCGGTGCTCTGGTAGCGGTAGTAGCGGCAGAGGTTGAAGACGGTGGCGCTCCTGAGCTTGGCAAAGGCGGGGTCGGCCAGGTAATCGCGGGCCGAGACCAGCTCGATGCCCTCGATGGCCAGCGGCCAGTCCGCCGGGTCGTTGACCACCACCAGGGTCAGCACGGGGCCTTCTTCCCGGGACGGGGGGGCTGGATGATCAGGAAGTTGGCGTCGTGGGTCAGGACACCCAGAAGGATGGCGCTGATTACCCGGTCGATGTGCACCTCGTAGTGATGATCGGCGGACACCGGGTTCTTGTGGTAGGGGTCGGTGATGAGCACGCTGCGTTCCTCACGGTCGTAGCCGGAGAGGACGACGAAGTGGCCGGTGGGCTCGCCGCGCAGGTCGTCGTCCTGGCAGGCGGGGCCGTACTCCCGCATGCTCCGGTAGAGGTAGGTGGAACTTAGCCCGGTGATGACCGGCAGCGACCGGCGCAGGTATTTGCGGATCAGGTCGCGGTTTAGGTCCTCGAAGCGCAGCCGGCCACCGAGGTTTAAGAAGTCGATATAGCCCCGGGCCGCGGCGTGCAGCCGGCGATCGTCCCTCTTCAGGGAGGCCTGGGCCAGGAGCTTGGCGCGCAGGGCGTGGCGGTCGAGGGTGAACCAGGTGGGGTCGAAGAAGTGCAGGTTGTAGGTGAAGAGGTCGGCGGAATATCCCCGTTGCAGGGCATGGCAGGCCAGATAGACCGCCAGGGTGCCGCCGGAGTCCAGGGTGGCCACCTCGCCGATGATCTCCTCTAGCCCCAGGTGGTCGCCAAAATAGCCGTACACCGCCTGCAGGCAGGTGGGCCCGCAGGTGGTGTCGTCCGGCTGGGACAGCATGGCGAGCTTGAGGTCGGTCTTCATCTCACCCCGCGGTCTCCGCCGGCGCCGGGGCCGGCCTCTTCCAGGCGGGGATGGTGGTGCTCAACGAGACCAGGATGGCCGCCAGGTAGGGCAGGGACTGGATGAAGAGCACGCTGGCCCACAGCACGGTGCTCTGGGTGTCCTGGCTCTGGCGCAGGCTGACCCCTAGCACCCCCAGCCACAGGGCCACGGCGATGACGATCTCCTCGCTCACCGCCGCCAGGGCCCTGACCACCGCCGGGCTATTCTCGCACTTGGGGGTGCGGAAGAAGGGCAGGTTCTTGGTGACGAAGCCGGTGAGCACCGCCTTGGCGATGGTGTGGGACAGGGCCAGGCCGGACAGGGCTGCGGCCATGGTCAGGGCCATCGAGGTGCGCATGTGGAAACGGTAGAGGTAGGCCAGCTTCACGATCTTGAAGACGAAGAGGATGATGGGCGGCAGCATGAAGAAGGCGAGCGGCGGGTCGATGTGCAGCGGGTCCAGGATCATGGCGATCGACCAGGCAATGGCGGCCACGGTGTAGAAGAGGTTGATGCCGTCGGCAACCCACGGCAGCCAACCGGCCAGGAAGTGGTAGCGCTGGCCCCGGTTAAGGCGGGTTTCCTGCTTGCCGAACAACTCCCGGTAGTGACGCTTCATAATCTGAATCGCCCCGTAGGCCCAGCGGGCCCGCTGCTTCTTGTAGTCCAGGAAGGTGTCCGGCATCAGGCCCTTGCCGTAGCTCTCCTCGACGTAGGCCCCCTCGTAGCCGTGCTCCAGGATCTTCAAGCCCAGCTCGGCGTCCTCGGTGATGCACCACTCGGCCCAGCGGCCCACCCCCTCCAAGACCGACTTGCGGATCATGGTCATGGTGCCGTGCTCGATGATGGCGTTTCTGTCGTTACGGGTTACCATGCCGATGTGGAAGAAACCCTCGTATTCGGCCTTGCACATGGTCTTAAAGAAGCTCTCGTCCCCGTCCCGGTAGTCCTGGGGCGCCTGCACGAAGCCGATGCTGGGGTTGGCGAAGTGGGGGATCAATTCCTTCAGCCAGCCGGGGCTCACCTGATAGTCGCTGTCGATGACGGCGATGATCTCGGCGTCCGGGGCGGTCTTATCCAAGGCGTAGTTCAAGGCCCCGGCCTTATAACCGGCCAGGGGATCGACGTGGAAAAAGCGGAAACGGGGGCCGAGCCTTAAGCAGTAATCCGCCACCGGCTGCCAGACCTCCGGGTCCTTGGTGTTGTTATCGACGATCACCGCCTCGAAGTTGGGATACTCCAGGGCCGCCAGGGCCTCCAGGGTGGCCTTCAACATCGCGGGCGGCTCGTTGTAGGCCGGGACATGGATGGAGACCTTGGGCAGGAAGGGGGTGCCGCTGGCGTCCGCCGTGGGGGTGACGTGGGTGAAGAGCCGGCGGCGCTTGGTGCTCCAGGAGGCCTCGGCCATCTCGTGGGCCTCGGCCAGGAGTACCAGGGTGATGCCCAGGTAGCCGAAGGCGAGCACGATGCCCACGATCACCGCCATCGGGGTCAGGTACTGGTTGGCGTAGTCGTAGCCGGCCCACACCAGGCCGACCCCCACCCCGTTGGCGATGGCGGCCAGGAAGCTGCGGCCCCGGCTGCGCAGGGTGGAACTGTCGATCAACAGCATCCACAGGGTGGCGATGGCCACCGCGATGGAGATGGCGGCCAAGAGGCGCCAGTGGGGAATCTTGACCACCGGCTGGGTGAAGGCGAACTTGGGGGTGCGGAAGACGTTATAGACCCCCCAGTAGGCGCCCACCGAGCCCTCGGAGTCGGCCTTCCATGTCTGGTCGAAGGCCTCCATGATGAAGTACTCGTACTTCTCCTTCTGGGCCAGTTGCAGGAAGCGGCGCAGGAAGATGGCCTCGTTGGCCTCGCTGGCCAC
>JAJYJA010000101.1 GCA_021789795.1 Deltaproteobacteria bacterium
GCGGAATATTCTTGAAAAAAGGCTCAATGAGCCTTGAACGACCTGATCCGCCCAGTAAATGTGCCAGAGGCGGCTGGGGTAGTTCCGTCACACCCGGAAATGTTTTTCATTTTGCAAGAGGCTCATATGTATGGGATTTTGGGGATGGTTCCTCGACAGGCCCATCCGCGGTAGGTGATCCCATGGATATCTCCGAGACTCACGCCTATGCTGCTGCCGGGACGTACTTTGCTAAACTCACGGTGACCGACGGCAACGCGATGTCGAGCTCCGCAACGGTGCGGATCGATGTCCTGGCCTCATCAAACACCCAAGCGCAAATTAACCTGGCCATTGAAACAGGCCTCAAACGCCTCTACCTGGATCAAAGCCCAGGCGGCGATTGGTACGGTGAACCAGCGAACGGGGCATTGTCAGTCCTCGCCTTCGAGAACCGCGGACATCAGCCCATCGGTCCTACGACAGATATCTACCATAATACCGTGGTGAACGGGCTAAACTGGCTATTTACCAGCCTCATCGTCAACCCTTCATCGCTATCTAACTGGATGCCTGTCGAATCCAACGGCGATGGCATCATGCTGGGACAGTATGATACTTCTTGCAGCGATGAATCGTTCTATCCGCACGGCATGATCATGATGGCACTTGCCGCTGCCGGCCCCTATGACAAAAATTACCCTGTAACCGATGCCGCCCATAATCCTGCATTGAACCTCACTGTCCCTCTTTCCGTCCCCACTATCGGCGGTTGGACATATTACAAGGTACTCCAAGATATGGTGGAATTTGCCGCCTGGGCACAGTCTGACCCTGGAAACTGGGGGCGGGGCGGATGGCGCTATTGCCCAAACAACGGGCAGGCTGACAACTCTGTTGGGCAGTGGCCGGTTATTGGGCTGGAGGCCGCTGAACAATGGGGGATCATAGCGCCGGCTTGGGTAAAGAGCGAGCTGAAGGACTATTGGCTCAAGTACAGCTATAATTCCAGCTTAAATGGCTGGGGATATACCAACTCAAGTTTAGTCGACGTTGCCCATGCTGGGGCAGGGCTTTCCATGATGGCCTATGTTGGGATACCTAAAACCGACCCCTGGTATGTAGCCGCGCTAGATAGCCTGGCAAATCACTGGTCAGGACAAGGTTATTACACATGGGACGGGGATTATTGGGGGTGGTGGCCCTCCCATTTTGGCCCTACTCCTTGGGGCACTGTTTACAACTACTATGCCATGTATGGAGTCGCAAAGGCGATGCGCATAGCGCGCGACAGCAGCGGCAATGTTTCCGAGATCTCACAGATCGGGACTCACACCTGGTACGACGAGTATTCGGCATTTCTTATAGGGGCGCAGAATGGAGATGGCAGTTGGCCCAGCTTCTGGTACTGGACCCATCCTATCAGCACCGCAATGTCACTCCTCGTCCTGGAGCCAACCGTCTCAAGCCTGCGGCCAGTAGCCTCAATCACCGCATCCCCCAACCCAGTCAATGCGAACACCAATGTCAATTTCAATATCAGCGGTTCCACGCATCAGGACCCGGCCAAATTTCTGGCCTCCTGGAAAATTATCTTTGACTCCTCAAGCGGCAAGACCTGGAGCACTCCAGACGCTTCCGGGACTTTTCCGGTTTCAAGCACCATTCCCAATATAGGCGGCTATCCCCAAACAGGGGTAGATTATGACGTGACCGCGCTGTTGCAGGTAACCGACAATACGGGAGACACCGCCGAGAACTCAGTGGTTGTTCATATTACATCAGGCCTGGTCAACCCGGTCGCCAACCCCGGGGGCACTTACTTCGGTGGTGTCAATTCACCGGTTACGCTGAATGGCTGTGCCTCGTCCGATTCCAATCCTGGCGGTAGTATTACCACGTATGAGTGGGACTTGGACGGCAACGGGACCTATGAGACCAACGCAGGGGGTAACTGCACACTATCGCACACCTGGGCCACTCCCTACAGTGGCCAGATTGGCCTAAAGGTCACGGACAATTTTGGCAAGATCTCAACATCAATCGCCACCACCAATATTGTGGTCGCTGATCTGAAGCCGGTATCATATCAACTGATTTCATACAGACGGGTCACAAGGACCGTCTGGGAGTATACCTACAAATCCGTGATCAAAAACCAGGGCAATGGGAACGCCACCAACGTTTCGGCCCAGTTGCAGAATTGGCCGTCTCAGGTAACCGTCATAGATGGGAATGTCGCATTCCCAGACATAGCAGCCAGCGCACAGGTGACCAGCACAGACACCTTTACCATCCGAATTGACCGCACCACGCCGGTACTGAATGTGGACCTTACCTGGAAATTAACGTATACGGATGCAGGCGGGACAACATGGACAGTGGTGAATTTCCCGCTAGGTGGGTAGTCGGTTATCTCCGCCTGGCTAGCTAGTGCCTACTTGCATAACTACCTAATCAAAGATCTAACATCGTCACCCCGGCGAAGGCCGGGGTCTATCGTCCCTTGAGATGCTGGGTTTTGCGACTATGCACTAGTGCTGTAATATCCGTCAGTGACATCGATCCCGGCAACTGGTTCTGTTGCAACTGCCCGCTCAAGCAGTCCTTCGGGAAACGAGGCCGCAGCTCCGAGATGTGCGTCTGTTGAATCTAAAAGTGAACTCCTCCAGATAAAACTGCAGGTGTTCAGGAACAACTGATCCTTGGTGACAAGCCGCGTAGTTCATAGCTGTTTCGACATTCAATGAGCCGTTCCGCTACCCGCTTTGATGCTGGGACGCGCTAAAGTTCAGTTGCAAAAAAACAACGGGCGGCGGACAACGTGTTCGCCGCCCGTTGTTTTTATCCGACAAAGCAGCATTCCCCGAAACCCCTGCGCTTGCCCTGTCGCAGGGACGCTTGCCCGTCCCTGAACAGCTTCTCATTTTTTGCTTGACAATTATCCCGCCCCTTTTTATGGTCACTTACCTTTGAAAATCCACATCAAGTACGGTGCGTTCCGCCATACTTTTTTTGTCATTCATCCACACAATTCCAAAGAGGAGACCGAACAATGTCCAAGTTAGTAGCACCACACGGAGGCAAGGGGCTGGTTTGCTGCCTGCTGCACGGCAACGAGTTGAACGCCGAGAAGGAAAAGGCCAAGGGCATGAAGAAGATCCAGATCAGCGCCCGGGCCAAGGGCGACCTGATCATGATGGGTATCGGCGGCTTCAGCCCGCTCTCCGGCTTTATGACCAAGGCGGACTGGAAGGGCGTATGCGAGAAGTTCCAGATGGCGGACGGCACCTTCTGGCCGGTTCCGGTTACCCTGGACTGCGCCAAGGCCGACGCCAGCGCCATCAAGGTCGGCGACGAGATCGCCCTGGAAAACGAGGGCACCATCTACGCCACCATGAAGGTCACCGAGAAGTTCGAGATGACTGAGGCCGACAAGAAGTGGGAGTGCGAGAAGGTCTTCAAGGGCGAGGGCGAGGAGTCCGCCGACGACAAGTTCTGGAAGATCGCCCTGGAAGATCATCCGGGCGTCAAGATGGTCATGGCCCAGAAGGAGTTCAACCTGGCCGGCCCGGTCAAGGTGCTGTCCGAGGGTGAGTATCCCGAGAAGTACAAGGGCGTTTACCTGACCCCGACGGAAGTCCGCGCCATGTTCGACGAGCGCGGCTGGGCCGATGTCGCCGCCCTCCAGCTCCGCAACCCCATGCACCGCTCCCACGAGTTCCTGGCCAAGATCGCCATTGAGGTGTGCGACGGCGTCCTGATCCACTCCTTGATCGGCAACCTGAAGAAGGGCGACATCCCCGCCGAGGTCCGGGTCAAGGCCATCGACTGCCTGGTCGAGCACTACTTCGTGAAGGACAACGTCATCCAGGCCGGTTATCCGCTCGACATGCGTTACGCCGGCCCCCGCGAGGCCCTGTTGCACGCCACCTTCCGTCAGAACTACGGGGTCAACAAGATGATCATCGGCCGCGACCACGCCGGCGTGGGTGACTTCTACGGCCTGTTCGAGGCCCAGACCATCTTCGACAAGATCCCCACCAACCTGCCGGAAGGCAAGGCCTTGAAATGCATGCCGCTCAAGATCGACTGGACCTTCTACTGCCACAAGTGCGACGGCATGGCCTCGCTGCGCACCTGCCCGCACAGCAAGGAAGACCGGGTCATCCTCTCCGGCACCAAGCTGCGCAAGGCCCTGTCCGAGGGCGCCGAGATCGTGCCCCACTTCGGGCGCGACGAGGTGCTGGTGATCCTGAAGGAGTACTACCAGGGTCTGACCGAGAAGGTCGAGGTCAAGATGCAGGGCGCCGCCTCCGGCGCCAAGATGTAAGCACGATTTTACACCTCAATTAGTTGCCAAAAAAAGGGGGTGCCCAGCCGGGTATCCCCTTTTTTTTGTGGGCGAGGCGCCAGTCTTGGCCCCGACGTTCCTGGCCATAACCAATGAGAAAACCCCATGCAACAGTTACAAGTCGGCCTCGGCGACCGTTCCTATCCCATCTCGATTGACCACGGGCTGCTGGCCGCCATCGGCCCGGACTTGAAAAAACGGGGCCTTGCCAAGCGCTTCCTGGTGGTGGCCGACGACCGCGTCGCCGCCCTCCACGGCCAGACGCTGATCGCCTCCCTAACCCAGGCCGGGCTCAACCCGGAACTACTCACCTTCCCCGCCGGCGAGGCGAGCAAGAACCTGGCCACGGTGGCCGGGCTCGCCAGCCGTCTGGCCCGGTTGGGGGTGGATCGCAAGGATGGCCTGATTGCCTTGGGCGGCGGGGTGACCGGCGACCTCACCGGCTTTCTCGCCGCCTCCTATATGCGCGGCATCCCCTTCGTCCAGGTGCCCACTACCCTGCTGGCTCAGGTGGACAGCTCGGTGGGGGGCAAGACCGGGGTCGATCTGCCGGAGGGCAAGAACCTGGTGGGGGCCTTCTACCAGCCGCGGGCGGTCTATATCGACGCCCTGGCCCTGCGCTCCCTGCCCGCCGCCGAGCTGCTAAACGGCCTCGCCGAGGTCATCAAGTACGGGGTGATCCGCGACCCCGGCTTTTTTGATTTTCTTGAGGAAAAACGGGCCGCTATCCTGGCCCTTGACCTGGACATAATCGAGCAGGTGATCCAAAACTGCTGCGCCATCAAGGCGGCGGTGGTCGCCCAAGACGAACGGGAATCAGGCCTGCGGCGGATATTAAATTTCGGCCACACCATCGGCCATGCGGTGGAGGCCGACTCCCGCTACCAACTGGCCCACGGCTCGGCGGTGGCCATCGGCATGGTGGCGGCCAGCCGACTGGCGGTGGCCAAGGGGATGCTGACGCCTGCCGATGCCAGCCGCATCACAACCCTGATCCGCGACTTCGGGCTGCCCACCGCCATCCCCGCCACCGCCGAACCCGCGGCCCTCAAGGCCTACCTGCTAACCGACAAGAAGACGGTGGCCGGGCGGCCCTTCTTCGTCCTGCCCACCGCCATCGGCCAGGTGGAGATCACCGACCAGGTGAGTGAGGCCCAGATCGACCAGGTCCTGACCGCCTAGCCGTCCGGCAGGCCACCGCCCCGGTCTCCCGCCCGAGGCCCCCATTCCGGCTTTTTGCCCGGCTATCGCCCTTGGCATTTTGCTTCAAGTTGGTTATGGTGCGCCAGGCTGAAGTTATCTTCCCCGCCTCAAGCAAGGGCGAACCGACACGTGAGCAAACCCACCTTTGAAGAGAACCTGGAGCGACTGGAGCAGATCACCAGGGAGATGGAGAGCGGCGACTTGAGTCTGGAGACCTCGCTCAAGAAGTTCGACGAGGGGATGCGCCTGGCCGAGCTGTGCGGCAAGAAGCTCGACGAGGCCCAGCGGCGGGTCGATCTTCTGCTCAAGCGGGACGGCGTCCTCGCCCCCGAGCCCTTCGACGGTTCACCCTCCGAGTCTTAAGCGATGGACATCAAGACCTACCTCGCCAACCGGCGGCAACTGGTGGACGACACCCTGACGCAACTGCTGCCGCCGCCCGGCAACCAGCTCGACCGCCATGTCGAATCGATGAACTACAGCCTGCAGGCGGGTGGCAAACGGGTGCGGCCCATCCTCTGCATGGCCGCCGCCGAGGCCCTGCTGGGCCGGGAACTTGACCCCCGGCTCCTGCCCGTGGCCTGCGCCCTGGAGTGCATCCATACCTACTCCCTGATCCACGACGACCTGCCGGCCATGGACAACGACGCCCTGCGGCGCGGCAAGCCGACCAACCACACGATCTACGGCGAGGCCGGGGCCATCCTGGCCGGGGACGGGCTGTTGACCTTCGCCTTCGAGCTGTTGAGCCGCGACGACACCCCCGGCCTGCTGCCCGCCGGCGGACGGCTCCGCCTCATCCACCTGCTGGCCCAGGCCATCGGCCCCCTGGGCATGGTGGGTGGCCAGGCCCTGGACATGGCGGCGGAAGACCGGCCCATCTCCCTGGCCGAGTTACAGATGATTCACCGCTGCAAGACCGGGGCGCTGATCACCGCCTCGGTGCAGACCGGCGCCGTCCTCGGCCAGGCCTCGGAGGCCCAGTTCCAGGCCCTGACCGCCTACGCCGGGCATCTCGGCCTGGCCTTCCAGATCGTCGATGACCTGCTGAACGTCGAGGGCACCCCCGAGCAGCTCGGCAAGGCGGCGGGCTCCGACGCCCACCACCGCAAGGCCACCTATCCCGCCCTGTTCGGGGTGGACGGCACCCGGAAGCTGGCCCAGGAATCCGTCCAGGCCGCCATCTCCGAACTGGTCGGCTTCGACCGGAACGCCGACCCGCTGCGGCACCTGGCTGAATACATTTACCGCCGCACCTGCTGACCGATCACCCCGCGCCCGCGGCCCGGCAAGGAAGATAGACCCGCCATGACCAAACCCCCGCCCCTGCTCGCCACCATCTCCTCGCCGGCGGACTTGAAGAGGCTCCCCGAAGACCACCTGCCGCAACTGGCCGGCGAACTACGCCAGGAGATCATCGAGACCGTGGCCAGGGTGGGCGGCCACCTCGCCCCCTCCTTGGGGGTGGTGGAGCTGACCGTTGCCCTGCACTACGTGTTCAACACCCCCGACGACAAGCTGATCTGGGACGTGGGCCACCAGTGCTACGCCCACAAGCTCTTAACCGGGCGCCGGGGACGGTTCAAGAGCATCCGCCAGCATCAGGGGATCAGCGGCTTTCCCAAGCGCAAGGAGAGTCCCTACGACACCTTCGACACCGGCCACAGCAGCACCTCGATCTCGGCGGGCCTGGGGATCGCCTGCGCCAAGGCCCTCAAGACCGACCGGCATAAGGTGATCGCGGTGATCGGCGACGGCTCCATGACCGGCGGCATGGCCTTCGAGGCCTTAAATCAGACCGGGCACCTGGGCCGGGACCTGATCGTCATCTTAAACGACAACGAGATGTCGATCTCGCCCAACGTCGGGGCGCTGTCCAGCTTCCTAAGCCGCAAGATGACCGGGGCCACGGTGACCAGGCTCCGCAAGGAGATGGAAAACTTCCTAAAATCCTTCTCCCCCCTGGGCGAGAACATCTTGCAGATGTTGAAAAAGAGCGAGGGCAGCTTCAAGGGCTTCTTCACCCCGGGGATGCTGTTCGAGGCCTTAAAGTTCGACTACGTCGGCCCCATCCCCGGTCACGACCTGCCGGCCTTAATCGCCACCCTGCGCAACGTCAACCAGTTCTGCGACGGCCCCACCCTGATCCACGTCATCACCACCAAGGGCAAGGGCTACCCGCCCGCCGAGCAGCACCCCGACGACTACCATGGGCTCGGCCCCTTCGATCTGATAACCGGCCGCCCCCTGCCCGCGCCACCCGGCCCGCCCACCTACACCGCCGTCTTTGGCCAGACCCTGACCCAGATGGCGGCGGTCGATCAGCGGATCGTGGCCATCACCGCCGCCATGCCGGCGGGCACCGGGCTAGTCAACTTCGCGGCCCAGTTCCCGGAGCGCTTCTTCGACGTGGGCATCGCCGAACAGCACGCCGTGACCTTCGCCGCCGGCCTGGCCACCGAGGGCATGCGTCCGGTGGTGGCCATCTACTCCACCTTCCTGCAACGCTCGCTGGATCAGATCATCCACGACGTCTGCCTGCCCAACCTGCCGGTCACCTTGGCCCTGGACCGGGCCGGGCTGGTGGGTGACGACGGCCCCACCCACCACGGCGGCTTCGACCTCTCCTACCTGCGGATGATCCCCAACCTGGTGGTCATGGCCCCCAAGGACGAGGACGAACTCCGCCACCTCTTGCGCACCGCCTTGAGCCACCCGGGGCCCGCCGCCATCCGCTACCCCCGCGGCCAGGGGACGGGGGCGGAGCTGTCCGGGCCGCCGCGCGCCCTCGCCATCGGCAAGGGTGAGCTGCTCAAGGAGGGCGACGATGTCCTCTTGCTGCCGGTGGGCAACCTGGTACCGGCGGCGCTCAAGGCGGCGGAGATATTGGCTCGGGAGGGAGTGAGGGCGGCGGTGTTAAACCCCAGGTTCGTCAAGCCGCTGGACGAGGAGCTGATCCTGACCTGGGCGGCCAAGACCGGCCTCATGGTCACGGTGGAGGAGAACGTCCGCCAGGGCGGCTTCGGAAGCGCGGTGCTGGAACTGTGCGCCGCCAGCGGCCTCTCGGTCAAGGCCACCCTGCTTGGCCTGCCCGACCACTTTGTGGAACAGGGCCCCCAGGAGATACTGCGACGGGAGGCCGGTCTCGACCCCGCGGCCATCGCCCAGGCGGCGCTCGCCCTGCTCGGACGGGGATAGCTAAAGTTGATGATCTCGCAAAAAGGTAGCCGATGGCTAAGCAAAAGGGCCGATATACAAGGCGCGGGGTGTGTTTGGCGAGTGAGGCCATACAGATGGTATGCCGAACGAGCCAAACCGCCACGCAACGC
>JAJYJA010000102.1 GCA_021789795.1 Deltaproteobacteria bacterium
GCTAAGCAAAAGGGCCGATATACAAGGCGCGGGGTGTGTTTGGCGAGTGAGGCCATACAGATGGTATGCCGAACGAGCCAAACCGCCACGCGCCGCAGTAGATCGGTCTTTTTGCGACGCCATCAACCTTGCGCGCCTCAGAAAACGAGAGGCAGCTTGGCCTGCTTCCAGGCGGCGATGCCGCCCGAGACGTTGTACAGCTCGTGATAACCCTTGCTGGCCAGGATCTGCATGGCGGCGTAACTCCGGCCGCCAACGGCGCAGACCAAAAGCAAGGGCCGGTCGCGGGGGATACTGTACTTGCCCCGCATGATGTCCATCAGCGGGATCAGCACCGAATTTTTGAGCTTGCCCTCCCGTAGCTCCGCCGGGTCGCGCACGTCGATGATCAGCAAGTTGCTTTTCTCCTTGATCAGCGCCAGCGCCTGGGCCGGGGTACAGGTGGCGACGATGGCCCCCGCCTTAACCGCCGAGGCGGCGGGCGGGCCCTGTTCCTGACTGTTCTTGGAGCAGGCGGCCAGGCAGAGGATGGCCAAGAGGATGACGAGCTTACTCTTCATGGATGACTCCCGATGATGAAACTGGCAATTGAAACCAGGGATGGCGAACAAGCCCCGCCGCCCAGCAAGGCAGCAGGCCGGTCTTCTGGCGGCGCCATCACAACTGTTCCGGGCGGTTGACGTTGCGCCAGGCGGGACGCAACTCGGCGGCCGGCTCGGGATGCGCTACCCCTGGGCCGGAAAGCAGGCTCGCCATCCGCCACTGGCCTTGACGGGCCATGTCTTCAAGGGCCGGCAGTATCCGGAAATCGTAGAGGGCGAGCAGGGGCTGATGCCGTCCGTCAACCTGGGGGATGACCGCCCATACCCCAGGCCGGCGTTGTTCCAGGAGCCAGTTCAAGGCTGGCACCGAGAGCTCCGGCATGTCGCAGGCGCAGACCAGAAGGCTGGCCCACGGCTGCCAGCGCCGCGCCGCCAGCACCCCGGCCAGGGGCCCGGAGACGCCAGCGGCATCGGGCAGTTGCGGCAGATCCAGCCCCGCCAGCTCCCCCCGGCCCGCCACCACCACCTGGGGGCAGACCCGCGAGAGGACGTCCACGGCGCGGCCCAGCCAGGTTGAGCCGTCGGCGGCGGGCAACAGATGCTTGGGCCGGCCCATGCGCGAGCTTTGTCCGCCAATCAGGACGCAACCCACGACCGGCGGCCGCCGCCACTGCCGGGACAAGAACTCCTCCAGCTCCGCCGTCCGCCTTACGGCGTCAACGCCGGCCGTCTGGTCATCCAGCCGGAACTGGAAAGAAAGCTCAGGCAGACCCCGGCCCGCCGCCAGCACCAGGTCGTGGCTGGCGGCCAGCCGCCGCAGGGCCCTCTCGGCATCGCCTCTCGGGCCGCCATCGGCCAACCGGCAGACGGCAACCCCCGCCGCCCCCAACCGGAGCGCCGCCGCCTGGTCGTCACCCAGCCGTCCCCTAAGCAGCAGGGCCGTCTTGAGTCCCTGCCCCCGCAGCCGGCCCAGCAGCGCCGTAAGGATATCGAACCCGTTTCCGGAGAGGGAATCGCTTCCGGCCAGGGCGACGATGGGGAGGGAGGAGAGTTCCACGGCGAGGCCGGCTGGCAGGGCGGCCAGCGCTTCAGCGCGGGGACACGATAAACCCCTGGCTCATGGCGTACTTGATGAGATCCGCCGTGCTCTTGAGCTGGGTCTTCTTCATGATGTTGGCGCGATGGTGCTCGACGGTGCGGATGCTGATCGAAAGCAGGCGGGCGATCTCCTTGCTCTTGTGCCCCTCGGCCACCATGGTCACCACCTGCCGCTCCCGGGAGGTAAGCTGTTCGTGGCCGCCCCGGCCCTTGGAGCACATGGCGTCGAGTTCCTGAAGGCTGATCCCCGAAGCCAACGACGGGGCCACGTAGAGCCGGCCATCGGAGCACTGCTGAATGGCCCGCAGCAGCTCGGTATCGCTGTCCTCCTTCAGGGCGTAACCGTCGGCGCCGGCCCGCATGGCGCTGGCCAGGAAGTCCCGGTTGCCGTGCATGGTCAGGATCAGCACCTTGGCGCGGGGGCAGAGCTTCTTCACCTGGGGGATGGCGTCGATTCCCCGCAGTTTGGGCATGGAGATATCGAGCAGGATGATATCCGGACGCTTGTCCTTGAGAAACTCCAGCAGCTCCTGGCCATCCCCGGCCTCGCCCATGACCCGCAGGCCCGGCTGGCCATCGATAATTTTCTTCAATCCCCGGCGGATCAGGACATGGTCATCGGCTAGGACGATCTGGCAAGGTATCATGGTTGGCGAATCTCGACGGTTGAACGGTTGCAAGCCAAGGCCTCTATCCCCCTCTCGCGGCCCAGAGTAAGATACTTTGCCGCAAGAGACAACCTGATTTTCACCCCCCGCCCTTGGCGCGCCGGGCAAGCCCGCCCGCCCGTCGCGCCAGGAGCGGGGAGTAGAAACAGCCGGTCATGCCCAGCACCGTGCTGATGGTGGTGACCCAAAACAGCAACAGGTGCAGGCCCCGGTGCCGGTAGAAGAACAGGTCGAGGATGAACAGCACCAGGCCCAGGTGCATGCAAGACGACCCCAGCCGCAGCCAGTAGCCCTTGGTCTCGAAGTTGAGCCGTTCGCTACCGGCCAGGGCCAGGCCCAAGACCACCACTTGCAGGCCCAGGGTCAGGCAGAGGGCGATCTTCAAGGCCGCCACCACCCCCCAACGCCAGGCGATCAGCACACTCGTCAGCCCCAAGGCCAGGGAGAAGCGGTTGAGCCAGACGGCGGGCAGGATGCGCTTGGGCACGCAGATCGCAAGTATCAGGATGAGGGCGATGACAAAGGGACTAACCAGCTCGTTCATCCGCTCCATGTAGGCGTTTTTTACCGGCAGAGGCATCCGCGCGAGCTCGGCGAACTTGAAGTAGAACATGCCATAGACGCAGATGGCGGAGATGGCGGCCAGCACCAGGACGGTGAGCAGGATCAGGTAAAAGTCGTAAGAGGTTTTTTGGGGAGAGGCCATGCCGATCACTGCCCGGTGTGCTCGCCGGGGAAGTAGAAGGAGGTGATGAAGGTGAAGATCATGGCCGCGAAGCAGACGATCCCCAGCCCCGAGGTAAAGTACCACATCGTCTTCCGGTGGGCGTAGAGCCGGGTGTGGAGATAGGTGCTGTAGATCGCCCACATCATGATCGAGGAACAGATCTTGGGGTCCCACCACCAGTTGGGGCCCCAGGCCTCCAGTGCCCAAGGGTAGCCCAGGAGCATCCCCAGGGTGAGCATGAAGTAGCCGAACTTGGCGTAGTCGTAGCCCAAGACCTCGACCTCCGGCCTGCCCCGTCCCGCCAGCATGAACAGCGAGGCCACGAAGGTCACGGTGATGGCGGCGTAGGACATGAAGAGCATGGGCGGATGCAGCCACATATAGGGGGTATTGTAGTAAAAGAGCATCCGGGGATAGAGGCGCATGAACTGGCCCAACCGCCCCAGGGGATCAAGCGTGCCCGCGAACCAGGGGCCGATCTCGTCAAAAAATTTGGGCAGGGGCCGGGAAAAGGGGTCGGTCAGCAGGAAGAGGATGGCGTTTTGCAGCGCCAGCAAGGCGACAAGCGCCCCGCGCAGACGGTGGCTCACCGGCCTGGAGATGGCGGGGAGGATCATCAGGGCGTAGGCCATGAACCAGAAGTAATACTTGCCGTTCTCAATCCACAGGGGGAGAATGTAGCGGGGCGGCTGGGCGGGATCGAGCAGGGGCAACCCATAGCCCGCCCCCTCCCGGGCGTTCATGGCCGCCAGGCCCTGGTTGAGCCAGGGCAGGAGATCGGGAGGAACCTTGAGGGGCAGCCGCTGGTAGATGCGCAGGTTCAGCCAGCCAATCAGCAAGAATCCCGCGACCAACATCCCGGCGACCACCCAGGCCAAAACCCGCATGGCCGCCAGGGCGAAGGGCCGCCGTTGGCAAAGGTTGACCAACCCCAACCCGCCCGCCCCCGCCGACAGGGTCAGGACAATTACCATCAGCCCCAGGCCGAGCCGGGAGAAAAGCAACAAGTCGGGCGCAATCGGCATCATGGCTTAAGATGGCAAGTGCCAGCCGCCCTCATTCCCGCATCTGCTGCACCTTGGCGCCCAGGGCCCGCAGCTTGCCGACTAGGTTGTCGTAGCCCCGCTCCAGGTGGTAGATGCGGGAGATCTCGGTCAGCCCCTGGGCGGCGAGTCCGGCGATCACCAGGGAGGCGCTGGCCCGCAGATCGGTGGCCATCACCTTGGCCCCCACGAACCCGCCCGCCCCCTTGACGATGGCGCTACGGCCATCCACCCGGATGTCGGCCCCCAGGCGTCTAAGCTCGGCCACGTGCATGAAGCGGTTCTCGAAGATGGTCTCGTGGATCACCGACAACCCGCCGTTGGTCATGGCCATCAGGGACATGACCTGGGCCTGCAGGTCGGTGGGAAAGCCTGGATAGGGCATGGTCTTGACATCGACGTTGCGCAAGGCCCCCCGCCGGGCGACCCGGATTGAGTCCTCGCCCTCCTCAATGACCAGCCCCACCTGGCGCAGCTTGTCGAGCACCGAGGGCAGGTGGCCGGGCCGGCAGTTGGTCAGCGTCACCTCGCCGCCCACGGCCCCGACCGCGATCAGGTAGGTGCCGGTTTCGATCCGGTCCGGGATCACGGCGCTGTCCGCCGCCTTGAGCCGGGGTACCCCCCTGATGGTCAGCCGGTCGGTGTCCCGGCCCTCGATCTCGGCCCCCATCGCCTGCAGCATCTCGATTAGGTTCCCCACCTCCGGTTCGCGGGCGGCGTTTTTCAGCACCGTCACCCCCTTGGCCAGGGCGGCGGCCATCAGGATATTCTCGGTGCCGGTCACCGAGGGGATGTCGAAGCATACCTCCGCCCCCGCCAGCGAGGCCTCGGCCTGGGCCTCGACGTATCCCTCGCGCAGCACCAGCCGCGCCCCCATCTTCTCCAGGGCCTGGAGATGAAAATCGATTGGCCGGGCGCCGATGGCGCAGCCGCCGGGCAGCGAGACCCGGGCCCGGCCAAATCTGGCCAGGAGCGGCCCCAACACCAGCACCGAGGCGCGCATGGTCTTGACCAGCTCGTAGGAGGCCTCCAGGTTGCTGATCTCATCCGAGTCCACGGTCAGGGTGCCGTCGGCGGCCAGCTCGGTCTTGGCCCCGAACGATTCGAGCAGCTTGAGGATGGTTCGGGTGTCCCGCAGGTTGGGGACGTTGCGGACGGTGTGCCGGCCCGGGGCGAGCAGGGTGGCGGCGATCAAGGGCAGGGCCGCGTTCTTGGCCCCGCTGATCTTGATGCTGCCCCGCAGGGGATGCCCGCCTTCGATTACTAGTTTGTCCATGTTGAGGATCGATCAAGATCTAAATAAGGAGTTGCAGGCAACTTCGCCGCCCTCCCTTGATTTCATTGGTGCCCGGAACGAGAATCGAACTCGTACAGCCGCGAGGGCCGAGAGATTTTAAGTCTCTTGCGTCTACCTGTTCCGCCATCCGGGCCCTGCCGTTCGGCCATCTTATCCTTCCTGACGGCTTATGCAATTCTTGGTTGGCATCTTTATGCGGGTGGGTTATACCTTCTTTGTTTTGAAAATTCAATTTCCGAGTAAGATTTTATCCTAAACCCCCTGACCGCGGCGAGACCGGGCTCTCCCCTTCCATGACCGAACATAGCGACCATACCGATCAATCAGCCCCGGCCAAGCCCTGGGGCGGACGTTTCCAGGAACGCACCGCCCTCTCGGTCGAGGCCTTCACCGCCAGTATCCACTTCGACGCCCGGCTCTACCGCCATGACCTAAACGGCAGCCGGGCCCACGCCAAGATGCTCGCCCGCCAGGGCCTGATCAGCCACCAGGATGGCGAGTTGATCCGGCAAGGCTTGGACGAGATCGAATCCGAGATCGAGGCGGGCCGCTTTGTCTTCCGTCCGGAGTGGGAAGACATCCACATGAACATCGAAAAGGCCCTGGTGGAGAAAATCGGGGCGCCCGGTGAACGCCTGCACACCGCCAGGAGCCGCAACGACCAGATCGCCCTGGACATCCGCCTCTACCTGCGGGAGGAATCGGGACGGCTGATCGAACTTCTCCTCTCCCTGCAACGGGCCTTTGTGCGGCTGGCAGAGCGGCATCAGGACGTCATCATGCCCGGCTACACCCACCTGCAACGGGCCCAGCCGGTGCTGGCGGCCCATCACCTCCTGGCCTACGTCGAACAGTTCGGCCGCGACCGGGAGCGGCTAGCCGACGGACTGAAACGGATCAACGTCATGCCCCTGGGGGCCGCGGCCCTGGCCGGCACCGGCCTGCCCATCGACCGGGAATTCGTGGCCCGGGAACTGGGCTTCCCGACGGTGACCAAAAACAGCATGGACACGGTGGCGGACCGTGACTTCGCCATCGAATTCCTGGCCGCCTGCACCCTGATTCAACTGCATCTGAGCCGCCTGTCCGAGGAGCTGGTGCTGTGGGCCAGCGAGGAGTTCTCCTTCGTGCGGCTGGCCGACAGCTTCTGCACCGGGTCGAGCATCATGCCCCAGAAGAAGAACCCGGACATCCCGGAGCTGATCCGGGGCAAGACCGGCCGGGTGGCTGGCAATCTGGTCAGCCTCATCACCCTGGTCAAGGGCCTGCCCATGACCTACAACCGCGACCTCCAGGAGGATAAAGAACCCATCTTTGACACCGTGGACACGGTGAGCGCCAGCCTGGCCATCATGGCCGAGCTGCTCGATCACCTGGAGTTCAACCAGGAACGACTCCGACGCTGCACCCGGGGCGGCTACATGACCGCTACCGACCTGGCCGACTACCTGGTGAAACGGGGCCTGCCCTTCCGCCAGGCCCACGCCGTGGTGGGCCGCACCGTGGCCCACGGCCTCTCGGCGGGCCGGGAGCTTGAGGAGATGAGCCTTGAGGAGCTGCGTCAGTTCAGCCCCTTAATCGAGGACGACGTGTTTGCGGTGCTCTCGGCCAGGGGTTCGGTAAACAGCCGGATCTCCACCGGCGGCACCGCCGGCCCAAACGTGGCCGCGGCCCTTAAGGCCGCCGCCGCCGAACTGGGGATGTGAGCGTGGCGGGGATTAAAATGCCAGTCACTGGTTTTTCCGGGGGCGATCCCCGGTGGAGACGACCACTGTCCCTGGCCTTGCTGCTCGTCCTTCTCTACGGCTGCGGGCTTAAGACCCCGCCCATACCGCCTCACGAGGCGGTGCCCAGGCCGATCCACGACCTCAAGTTCTTCCAGGACGAAAACCAGGTGGTGCTCACCTGGACCTACCCTAAGCACACCACGGTGGGCACCGATCTGCCGGGCATCAAGTCCTTCCTGATCCTGCGCTCGGTGGTGCCGGAATCCGACTACTGCCCCGGCTGCCCGGTGGTCTTCAGTTCCACCGTCGAGGTGCCGGCGGAACAGGCCATCGTCGATGCCAAAAGGCGTCAGGCCCGCTACACCGAGACCATCCTCAGGCCCGGCCACCGCTATCTCTACCAGGTGCGGACCAAGGCCGGCTGGCGGCTGGTCAGCGACGACTCGAACCTGGTCAGCTTCTTCTGGGACGCCCCGGCCCAGGCCCCGGAGGGACTCGCCGCCGTAGCGGGCGATGGCCGGATCAGCCTCTCCTGGCAACCGGTGGCCAAGCTGATCAACGGCGCCGACCTCGCCAACGCCGTGCGCTACCAGGTCTATCGCCGTCTCCCCGGCCAAGACGACTTCAAACCCTTGGGCGAGACGACCGCCGCCACCAGCTACACCGACGCCGGCCTGGTCAACGGTCAGACCTACCGCTACCAGGTGCGGGCGGTGCGGGAGGCAAACGCCACCCAGCTCATCGGTCTGGCGAGCCATCCGGTGAGCGCCTCCCCCAGGGATCTTACCCCGCCGGCCCCGCCTAGGGGCTTGCGGGCGGTGCGGATGTCAGGCGGGGTAAGGCTGATGTGGGAACCGAACCGCGAAGACGACTTGGCCGGCTACCGCATCTACCGGCGGCTGTCCGGAGAGGATAAAATTAAAAAAATCGGCGAGGTAAGCAAGAACCAGTTGAGCTTCGTCGATCCCCTCCCGCACGCCCCGGACGGCTGCGACTGGCGGATCACCGCCTTTGACCAGGCACAGCCGGCCAACGAAAGCGAACCCTCCAAGGAGCTGCACCATGAACCATTTTGAGTACCGCGACCACGTCCTGCACTGCGAGGAGGTGCCGGTGCCGCTCATCGCCCAGGGCGTCGGCACCCCCTTCTATCTCTACAGCTCAGCCACCCTGACCCGGCATTTTCTGGCCATGGATCAGGCCTTCGCCGAGTTGCCGCACTTAACCTGCTTTGCGGTCAAGTCCTGCTCCAACCTGGCGGTGTTAAATCTCTTCGCCGGCCTGGGCGGCGGGGCGGACATCGTCTCCGGCGGCGAGCTGTTTAGGGCGCTTGCCTCCGGGGTCGAGCCTAGGAAGATCGTCTATTCCGGGGTGGGCAAGACCCCGGAGGAACTGCGTTACGCCCTGCTCTCCGGGATTCTGATGTTCAACGTCGAGTCTAGCCAGGAACTGGCCGCCCTCCAGGCGGTGGCCGCCGGGCTGGGGGTCAAGGCCCCGGTGGCCTTAAGGATCAACCCGGATGTCGATCCCCAGACCCACGCCTACATCTCCACTGGCTTGGCCAAGAACAAGTTTGGCCTGCCCATCGAGCAGGCGGCGGCGGTCTATGAGGAGGCCAAGGGGCTTAGTCATATCGAGGTGGTGGG
>JAJYJA010000103.1 GCA_021789795.1 Deltaproteobacteria bacterium
GTCCTGGGTGAGGCCAAACTCCTCGATCAGCCGGGCGTAGGCCTGGGACTCCTCCAGGGGATTCAAGGCCTCGCGCTGGATGTTTTCAATCAGGGCCAGCTCCAGCCGGTCGGAGATGTCAATCTCTTTCACAATCACCGGCACCTGGGCCAGCTTGGCCAGATGGGCGGCCCGCAGCCGCCGTTCGCCGGCGATCAGCTCCAACTTGTCCGGCCCTATCCGACGCACCACCAGCGGTTGCAGGATGCCCTTCTCGCGCACCGAATTGGTCAGGCTCTCCAGTTCAAAGGGGTCAAAAATTTTACGCGGCTGACAGGGGTTAGGCTGGATCTGCTCGATGGGACACAAAAAATAGGGTGACTCCTGGGCCGCTCCCGGCCGACGGGGCGAGAGACCTTCCTCCTCGGGCGGCAGAAGCGCCATCAACCCCTTGCCCAGCGGCGATGTCTTGGTGGCCATCAGTTATTTTCCTCCCGTTGCTTTTTGACGAATTCCTTGCCCAGATTGAGATAACTCAAGGCCCCCACCGACCGGCTGTCGTACTGATGGATCGACTGGCCATGGCTGGGGCTCTCGCTCAACCGGACGTTCCTGGGAATCACCGTGTCGTACACCTGGCCCTTGAAGTGTTTCTTGACCTCCTTGGCCACCTGGTAGGTCAACCGGTTGCGGCGGTCGTACATGGTCAGCACGATGCCCTCGATGGCCAGACGCGGGTTGTAGGAATGCTTGACCAGCCGGATGGTGCGCACCAGTTGGCTAAGCCCCTCCAGGGCGAAATACTCGCACTGCAAGGGGATGATGACCGCGTCCGCGGCGGTCAAGGCGTTGATGGTGAGCAGCCCCAGCGAGGGCGGGCAGTCGATGAACACGTACTCAAAGGTGTCGAGGAGCGGCTCCAGCATCTCACTTAGGAAACGCTCCCGCTTGGCGGTCGAGACCAGTTCCACCTCCACCCCAATCAGGTCGATGTGGGTCGGCAGGATGTAGAGATTGCCGTCCTTGCCCACCAGCCGGATGGTCTGTAGCGCCTCGGCCTCGTTCAAATAGCAGTGGTAGAGGTGCCGCTCCAGTTGAGAGACATTGACCCCCAGGCCACTGGAGGCGTTCCCCTGCGGGTCGGAGTCCACCAGCAACACCTTGTGCCCGAGCTGAGCCACGGCGGCGGCCAGATTGATGGCACTGGTGGTCTTGCCCACCCCGCCCTTTTGGTTGGCCAGGGCGTAGATCTTCCCCCGCATCTTGGTCTTTTGGCTCATCTTTCCCCTCTTAACCTGGGATGATTAAACAGACAACACGAAACTTCTTGCCGATAAGAAACACAGCCGCCAGGGGTTGTCAACCTCGAAATGCCCGCCGAGGCCCGGGCCATTTCGGCCCAGGTCAAATGTTTCACGTGAAACATCGGCTACCCCGCCAGGGAGGGTGAAAATTTTCATCAACAATTATTAACCATTAGGCATGAGCCGCCGGAAAAGAGCCCCCAGCACGGCGCCCTTTTCCGGCGGCGGGTTTTCGCTTCTGTTTTAGGCAGGAACCTGGCATAATGCAAAAATAAGGGGAGGGCCGGGGCACCGCCGGCGAAAACACGGCGAACCAACAGGAGGGGGAGGACGTAATGAAGAAAAGGCATCTAACCATGGCGTGTCTGTTGCTGACCGGGGCACTGACGCTACCGGCCTGCGCCAACAAGGAGAAGAAAAAGCAGGCCTACTACCAGAAGGGGGTGGAGTACGTCAAGAAAAACGACCTCAAGGCGGCGGTGTTGGAGTTCAGAAACGCCTTGCAGATCGACCCCAAATACGGTGACGCCCGCTACCAGTTGGGGCTCGCCTACCTGAAGGAACAGGAGCCGGGTAACGCCTTGAAGGAGCTGACCCGGGCCGCCACCCTGGAGCCCAGCAACCTGGACGCCCTGCTCAAGAGCGCCGAGATCATGTTTCTGGCCCGGCAGTACGACCAGAGCCGGGATCAAATCAACCTCCTGCTGGCCAAGGATTCCACCCATCCCGAGGGCCTGGCCTTAAAGGCCAACCTCGACCTGGTGGCCAAAAAGCTGGAGGCAGCGGACAAGGAGATCGATCAGGCCATTGCCAAGCAGCCAGCTCTGGCTCGCCTCTACCTCACCAGGGCCAAGGTGTCGGCGGCCGAGAACAAGATGGAGGACGCCGAAAAGGCCCTGCGCAAGGCGGTCGAGCTGCAACCAGACGATATGGGCCTGCACCAGGCCCTGGCCAGCTTCTACCTGAGCAACAACCAGCTGGACAAGGCCGAGGGCGAACTGGTGGCGATCAAGAAACAGTTCCCCGCCGCCCCCGCCGCCTACTTTTCCCTGGCCAGTCTCTACCTGAGGATGAATCAACCCGACAAGGCCACGGAAGTAATCAGCCAGGGCATGGCCAAGGACCCCAAGAATGCCGAATATCACCTGTTCCTGGCCGATCTTTACAAGCGGCAGGGCAAGTTTGACCAGGTGGAGGCGGAGCTGAAAGAGGCTATCGGCCTGGCCAAGCAACCGTTGGATATCCAGGCGATGCTGGCCGATTTTTATTTCGATCACCAGCAGTTCGAGCAGGCCAAGGCCGAGGACGACCAGGTTCTGGCCGCCAACCCCAAGCATCCCCGGGCCAACCTGGTGAAGGCCAAGCTCCTGCTCAAGGACGGCAAGAACCAGGAGGGGGTAGCCATCCTCGACGCCCTGCTCAAGGAGCAGCCGCAATGGGGTGAGGCTCACTATCAAAAGGCCCTGGCCGATCTGGCGATGAAGGACAGGGAACTGGCCCGGCGAGAGGCCGCCGAGGCGTTACGGCTGTCGCCCAACGACCCCGACGCTCACGTCCTCATGGCTCAAATGCTGCTGATGAACAACGACTTCGACAAGGCGGAGCAGCAGGCGGGCCAGGCCCTGCGCTTAAATCCCCGCAACTTACGGGCCGCGATCATCGTGGGCCAGAGCCTGCTGGGTTCCAAGCAGTACGACAAGGCGCTCAAGGTGTTTAGCGAGATGGCTGCCAAGTTGCCGGACAACCCCGAGATCCTGCTCAACAAGGCCCGCTGCAACCTGGCGCTCAAAAAAGACGCGGACGCCAAGCAGGACATCGAGGCGGTACTGGCCAAAAATCCTGGCAACAGCGTCGCCCTGGCTATGCTGGTGGCAATATTAAACGAAAACAAAGACTTGTCCGGGGCCATAGCCCGAGTACGGCAGCAAGTCAAGGCGGCGCCCCAGGCGGCGGGGGATCTGCTTATCCTGGGTAGCCTGCTAACCGAGGCCAAGCAGTACGATGAGGCGGTTGCGACCTTTACAAAGGTTATCAAGCTGCAACCAGACATGCCGGAGCCCCGGATGCAGCTCGCCAAGGCGCATCTGTTGAGCGGCAAACCCCAGGAGGCCATCGCCGACTACCGGGAACTCTTGCAGGTCAAGCCCAAGTTTCTGCCCGCCCTCATGGGCCTGGGCGGGCTTCTAGAGCAAAACGGGGATACGGCGGGGGCCGAACAGGCCTACCGCCAGGCCCTGGAGGTCAACCCCAAGCTGGGGCCGGCGGCCAACAACCTGGCCTGGCTGATGAGCCAGGACCCGAAGGCCGATCTGGGCGAGGCCCTGCGGTTGGCCATGGTCGCCAAGACCGAGATGCCGGACGCCGCCAGCGTCAGCGACACCCTGGGCTTCATCCACTTGCAGCGCCAGGCATACGGCCTGGCGATCACCCAGCTTGAACAGGCGGTGAAGACAAAACCCGATTCCGGCACCTTCAAGTATCACCTGGCCCTGGCCTACCAGGGAGACGGCAAGCTGGACAAGGCCAGGGAGATGCTCACCCAGGCCCTGGCGGGCGGTGATTTTCCAGAGCGGACGGCGGCCAAGGAGCTGCTGGCCAAGATGAATTGACTGGTAGAACCTTGGTTATCGGCGACCTGCACGGCTGCCATGCGGTCCTGCGCCGGTTGTGGGACCATCTCGACCCGCCGCCGGGGCCGGGGGACACGGTAGTCTTTCTGGGGGACTATATCGACCGGGGCCCGGAGTCGCGGCAGGTGATCGACTTTATCCTCGGGCTTAGGGGGGCGGGGTTGAGGGTGATCGCCCTGATGGGCAACCACGAGCAGATGTTGCTCGAATTCCTAACTGGAAGAGATGATTACGGTTATCTTCAGGTGGGCGGGGCGGCGACCCTGGCGAGCTACGGCTGCCCGCCAGGGCTGGCCAGGGGCTTTTCCCTGCCCGCCGAGCATCACCGTTTCCTGCTCGAACTCCTTCCCTACTGGCAGGACGATTTCGCCATCTACGTCCACGCCGGGCTCAAACCAGGCTGCCCGCTGGCGCTGCAACCCAAAGACTGGCTGCTCTGGGCGCGGGAGGAATTCCTGGACGCGGATGGCGAGTTCGGCAAACGGGTGATCTACGGACACACCCCCTTTCCCCAGCCCCGCGTCGAACCATGGCGAATCGGCATCGACACCGGGGCGGTGTACGGCTGGCGCCTCACCTGCCTGATCCTGCCGGAGATGGCCTTCGTCCAGGTTCCCGGCCTGCCCATCTGGCCCCCGCCGGCGGCCTAGCCTCAGGCTAGATGTTCAGCATCCGATCCAAGGCCGTTCTGGCCTGATCCGCGGTTTCCTCGTCCACCCTGATCTGATTGACGATCCGGCCCTCGGCCAGATTGTCCAGCGTCCAGAGCAGGTGGGCCGGATCGATACGGTACATGGTCGAGCACAGGCAATCCACGGGCGAAAGGGAGCGGATCTTCTGGTCGGGATACTGCCAGGCCAGGCGCCGCACCAGGTTGATCTCCGTGCCCACCGCCCAACTGGAGCCGGCTGGCGACTCGGAGACCGCCTTGATGATCGCCTCGGTCGAGCCGTAGAAATCGGCGGCCTGCACCACCTCCTGGCGGCATTCCGGGTGGACGATCACCTGTACCCCCGGATCGGCCTGGCGGACGGCCCGCACCTGGGCCTCCGAAAACTGCATGTGCACCGTGCAGTAACCGTCCCAGAGGATGACCTTGGCCTGGCGCAGATCGGCGGCGGAGTTACCGCCCAGGGGCTCGCCCCGCGACCACAAGACAACCTGCTCGGGCGGGATGCCCACGGCCTGGGCGGAGTTGCGGCCCAGATGCTCGTCCGGGAAGAAGAACACCTTCTCCCCTTGGCTCAGGGCCCAGGTCAGGGCCCGCTCGGCGTTGGACGAGGTGCATACCGAACCGTTCCGCTCGCCGACAAAGGCCTTGAGCCGGGCGGAGGAATTGACGTAGGTGATGGGAATGATCTCCTCCAGATCGACCAGCGGCGCCAGCTCCTGCCAGGCCGCCGCCACCTGCTCGCGGCTGGCCATGTCCGCCATCGAGCAGCCGGCGGTCAGGTCGGGCAGGATGACAATCTGCTCGTCTGCGGTCAGGATATCCGCCGACTCGGCCATGAAATGCACCCCGCAAAAGACGATGTAGCGGCGGTCGGTAGCCAGGGCGGCCTGGCGGGCCAGCTTCAGTGAGTCGCCGGTGACGTGGGCGAATGAGAAGACACTGTCCTGCTGGTAGTGGTGGCAGAGGATGAGAAGCTGATCGCCCAGCTCCTGCTTACGGGCCGCAATCCGGGCCAGCAGCTGTTTCTCCTGCTCCTCGCGGTAGGCGGGACCGATGTCGATTTGTGCTAGGCTCTGCATGACGTGTGCTCTTAAAAGGTGGTACGAGAAAAAGTTAAGCCCACGGAAGGTCTATCCGCGGGCTTTTTGCTGCCTAAATCAAGCAGGTTAACAGGGGATCAGGCGGGTCTCACCCAGGCTGCACAGGGGCCCTTGTCGCCATCCGACTCCCCGAAGCGCACCATATCGCCTTCGGCAAGTTGCGACATGGTCAGGTCTTTTAAGGCGTTTTCGTGGAAATACACCTCCCGTCCGTCCAAGGCGGCGATGAAGCCGTAGGACTCGTGGGGCACCAACTTCTTGACCACCCCCTCAACCGTGGCCTCCTCCTGA
Organism: Deltaproteobacteria bacterium; assembly: GCA_021789795.1. Taxonomy (GTDB): domain Bacteria; phylum Desulfobacterota; class Desulfobulbia; order Desulfobulbales; family VMSU01; genus VMSU01. The sequence goes on from JAJYJA010000103.1 coordinate 5,978, forward strand.
TCCAGGTCGCCCATCTTGACGGTCTGCCGCCGCTTGCGCTGCAACTCCTTAAGTTGCATCCCCAGAGTATCAAAGGCCTCGACCAGCAGAGGCCTGACCTTTTCCCCCTTGCGCTTGACCACCACCGTGTCGTTGGGCACCGAGGCGACCACCTGAAGCTCGTAGCCGCCCTCTTTGTGATGGGTGGTGGCGGCAATGGTGACCCTCAGGTTATGCACCAGGCCAGAATGATGGCGGTCAAGGCGGGCCTTCTCCTCCTCGATCTTTTCCTGCCACGATTTTCTCAAGTCAAGGTTGCGGCCTTCTACTTGCAGCTCCATAGGAACCCTCCACAGATTTATTTTTCCTACATCCGCCGCCCCGTTCGCACCTCCGGGAGGAACGGATGCGCCCCGGCGCGTAACCCGCGCCCGCCGCCACATTGCGGCCTATTCAACGGCGACCAGTGATGATGCCCTTTTCCTCAATCATACACGCTTGGTCAACCGTTTGAAAGAAAATATAGGCACTATCCCCGAATCCGCCACCGCCACCCTTTTTTTAAATTTTCCGATAAAATGGTGGGATGATGGATAGAACTTGTGAGGGAATTTAAGCTGAGAGTGAAATACACGCTGGGATACACGAAATAAAAAAAGGAGCTAACTCGAACGAGCTAACTCCTTGAAATTTTTGGCGTCCCCAACGAGATTCGAACTCGTGTCGCCGGCGTGAAAGGCCGGTGTCCTGGGCCTGGCTAGACGATGGGGACAACTGCTGGTGGGTCGTGTTGGACTCGAACCAACGACTCTCTGCTTAAAAGGCAGATACTCTACCGCCTGAGTTAACGACCCGCCTCATAAGCTGCACATAAATACAGTATGGGGCCGAATGTGTCAAGATTTGTTCGGCACGGCGAGGTATCGGCCCGGGCTTGCCGCCCAGCGGAACGGAGAGGCGCCGTCCGTCCCGCCACCTTCCCACCCCCCTATCCCGCCGAGATAACTCTTGTCGCCCCCCCCAAGGTTTGCTATATCAGAGCGTGGCCCCGGCGAAAGCCTAGGCCACGAATAGACCAAATGGGCCGAAAAGGCCGGATTCCGGCTTTCGCCTGAATGACGGCCAGAGGTTTCATGGTTCATCTTGCAGGCGGCTCTGCTCTTCTTTTGGTGTAACCAAATGGGATTACTGTCTAACTCCAGCTCCTTTGTCCGCTTCGCCGTCGAGGGCGAGCTGCCGGATAACTTCTGGGACTTCGCGGCCCGGCAGATCGCCGCCCACTCCTTCAAGGACATCGACGACAACTTCGAGGAGCGCTCCGTGGGCTGGGTGTCGGTGACAAACATGTTCGACGCCGAATTCGCCTTCGCCTCCTATGCGGTAAGCGATTATCTAGTCCTGTCTATGCGGATCGACGAGCGCAAGGTGCCGGCGGCGGCGCTCAAGAAGTTCTGTCTGAAGGAGGAGGAGCGGATCAAGCGGGAGAAGCAGGTGCCCAAGCTCTCCCGGGGCCACCGCCTGGAGATCAAGGAAAACGTCAAGCTGATGCTGCTCAAGAAGGCCCCGCCGGTGCCGGCGGTGTACGACTTGTGCTGGAACCTGGCGGCCAACACGGTAATCTTCTTCTCCACCAGTGCTGCCGCTCACGCCGCCCTGGAAGAGTTGTTCAAGGACACCTTTGGCTTGCACCTGGTGCTGCAAGTCCCCTATCTCGCCGCCGGCCACCTGCTGGGGCCGGAACAGGAATCAGCCCTGGCGGCCCTGGAGCCCTCCATCCTCCTCTAACGGCCTAACCCCTGGCCGCCTCCCAAGCGATTTCGTCTTGGCCAACGATACGGAAACGGTATGGATTTAGTCGATATTATCGCGGAAAAACGATTCCTTGGCCAGGAGTTTCTCACCTGGCTGTGGTTCAAGAGCGAGGAGCGGGGCGGGGCGGTGGCCTTGCCCGACCTGGGCGACGTGGGGGTGCTGTTCGAGAAGCACATGCTCCTGGAGCACGGCGAGGGCGATGCCCACGAGAAGGTCATCTGCCAGGGCCTGCAAGCGGAACTAAACGAGGCCCGCACCGGGCTGCGCATGGGCAAGAAGCTGGAACAGGCCCGTATCCTCCTGGGCCAGGGCGATTACGAGTGGAGCCTGACCCTCAAGGCCAGCGTCTTCGATTTCCGGAGCGTCAAGGTGCCAAAGACCATGACCGCCAGCGAGGAGGCCAACGACCCGGCGGCGGTGGAGGCCCGGCTGCTGGACAAGATCGGCCTCTACGAGCAGGGGGTGCGCCTGGTGGATGAGCTGTTCCGCCTCTACCTTAACCTCCGTCTCTCCCCGGAATGGGAGGCAGAGCTGGCCCGGCTGCGGGCCTGGGTGCGGCGCAAGGAATAAGCCTTCACCCTCCCAAAACCACCTTATTTTTGTCGCCACGGAAAACGAGCATGGAATTTGAAACCGTCATCGGGCTGGAGGTGCATGCCCAGCTCAAGACCAAGAGCAAGATCTTCTGCGGCTGCGCCACCACCTTCGGCGCCCCGCCCAACACCAACACCTGTCCGGTCTGCCTGGGGATGCCGGGCGTCCTGCCGGTCTTGAACCGCACGGTGGTGGAGTTCGCCATGAAGATGGCCCTGGCCACCAACTGCCGGATCAACCGGGAAAACCAGTTCGCCC
>JAJYJA010000104.1 GCA_021789795.1 Deltaproteobacteria bacterium
GCGAGGAGGCCGAGATTCTCATCCTGGAGAAGGGGCCGTTCATCTCCTACGCCAACTGCGGACTGCCCTACTACCTGTCCGGGATCATTCCCAAACGCGACCACCTGATCGTGGTCGATCCTCCCTTTTTCAAGCAGCGCTTCAACGTCGAGGTCAATACCGGCCACGAGGTGCTGGCCATCGACCGGGCGGCCAAGACGGTGACGGTGCGCGACACCGTCCGCGACCGCAGCTTCGCCGAGCCCTACGACAAGTTGATCCTGACCACCGGCTCCACCCCGGTCATCCCGCCCCTGGCCGGGGTGGAGCTGCCCTTCGTCTTTACCGCTAGAACCCTGTCCGACACGGACCGACTCTTCCGCTTCCTGCTCGAGCGCTCGCCCCGGCGGGCGGTGGTCATCGGCAGCGGCCTCATCGGCATCGAGACGGCGGAGAACCTGGTGGCCAGGGGGATAGAGACCACCATGATCGCCCGCCGGGGGCAGATCCTCTCCTTCCTCGACCCGGAAATGGCCGAACAGGTGGCCCGCCACTGCGAGGTCAAGGGCCTCCACCCCCTGGTCAACGAACGGGTCGCCGCCATCCGCCAAGACCACGGGCGAGGGGTGGTGGAAACCGAAAGCGGCAAGGCGATCGAGGCCGACCTGGTGGTCCTGGCGGTGGGGGTGCGGCCCAACGTCACCCTGGCCAAGGAGGCGGGGCTGACCATCGGCATAACCGGCGGGATCAAAGTCGATGAAGGGATGCGCACCTCCGACCCCGACATCCTGGCCGCCGGCGACTGCGTGGAGACGGTGCACCTGGTGACCGGCGCCCCGGCCCTGCTGCCGATGGCCGCCGCCGCCAACAAGGGTGGCCGGGCCGCCGGGGCCAACGCCCTGGGCCGGGACCTGCGGCTGCCGGGGGCCACCGGCACCGTGATCGTCAAGGTCTTCGACCTGACGGTGGCGATCACCGGACTCTCGGAGCGTCAGGCGGCGGAGGCCGGTGGCAACCCCTTCGTCTCCTATGTGGTGGCGCCGCACCACGCCGGCTACTACCCCGGCGCCCAATCGATGCAGATGAAGATCATCGCCTCGGCCAACAGCGGCCGCCTACTGGGGGCCCAGATCGTGGGTCGGGAGGGGGTGGACAAACGCATCGATGTCCTGGCCTGCGCCCTCTACAACCGGATGCGGGCCGAGGACCTGATCCACCTCGACCTGGCCTACGCCCCGCCCTTCTCCTCGGCCCGCGACCTGGTGATCGTGGCCGGGGCCCTGGCCCAAAACTACCGGGCCGGCGACTGGCGGCCCATCACCCCGGTGGCCCTGCGGGAGCGGCTAACCGCCCAGGATAAGAGCTTCACCCTGCTCGACGTCCGCACCCCCATCGAGGTAAAAAGCGGGGTGATTGCCGGGGCCAGGCACATCCCGGTCGATCAGTTGCGGGAGCGGCTGGGCGAGCTCGATCCGACCCGTGAGACCATCGTCTATTGCCGGGTGGGACTCAGGGCCTACCTCGCCAACCGTATCCTGGCCCAACACGGCTTCGACAAGCTGCTCACCCTAAGCGGCGGCACCGCCGCCTGGCCCTACGAGTTGGAACGGCCATAAGCAGCCGCCATGCTCGTCCTCCACCAGGCAAACCGCACCGAGTCCCTGCTCGACGGCCTGCTCGAACTGCTCTCCCGGCCCCTATCCGATCCCCTGCGGCCCGAGACCATCCTGGTGCAGAGCCAAGGCATGGCCCGCTGGCTGGCCCTGAGAATCGCCAAGGCCCAGGGGGTGGCGGCCAACCTCGAATTCCCCTTCCCCTCCGCCTTTCTCTGGCGGCTGATGGGACAAACAACGCCCGACGGGCCTTCCCCCTACGGGCCGGGCCCCCTGCGCTGGGCACTGATGGAGCTGATCTCCCGCCAGGGGGACGAGCCGGACTTGGCGCCCCTGACCGCCTATCTCCAGGGCCCGGGGGCGGAGTTGAAGCGCTACCACCTAGCCGGACGGCTGGCCGGGCTGCTCGACCGCTACCTGGTTTACCGGCCCGACTGGATCAAGGATTGGGACCAGGGCCGGGGCCAAGGATGGCAGCCCGCCCTCTGGCGGGAACTGACCCGGCACTTAGGCCCCCATCACCGGCTGGCGCTGCAAGAACGCCTGGCTGAGGCCTTAAACGATCCCCGGCCGACTATCCAGCTCGACCTGCCCGAACGTCTGATCCTCTTCGGCGTCCCGGCCCTGCCCGAGAGTCATCTTCAACTTTTCGACCACCTCTCCCGGCGGATGGAAACCCACCTCTTCCTGCTCACCCCCAGCGGCCAGTTCTGGGCCGATCTGGCGGACCGCCGGCAACTGGCCAAGGCCAGCCTGCGGCACGGCCAACTCGACCCCCAGGCCGACCTGCACCTGGACCAGGGCTGCCCGCTGCTCATGGGCCTGGGCCGGCTAGGCCGGGAGTTCCAGGCCCTCCTCGCCGAGTTCGACACCCAGCCCGGCGGGGAGAATTTCCACCAACCCGGCGCCGATACCGTGCTCGGACTGCTGCAATCTGACTTAAACGCCGCCCTGGAACAGGGGCCGCTCCCGGATGACGAACGTCCGGCGGCGGACGACCGTTCGCTCGTCATCCACAGCGCCCACAGCCCCCTCCGGGAGGTGGAGATCCTCCGCGACCAGTTGCTCGACCTCCTCGCCCGCCACCCGCTCCTGGAGGCCGAGGACATCCTGGTCATGGCCCCGGACATCGCCGCCTACGCCCCCCTGGTAGAGGCGGTGTTCGCGGAACACGCCGGGGAAGGCGCCCACCTGCCTTTCGGCATCGCCGGCCAGGGTGACGCCGGGCCGTTCACCAAGACCTTTATCGAGCTTCTTGACCTCCTCGCCTCCCGGTTCCCGGTCTCCCAGACCCTGGCCTTTCTGGAACAGGAACCGGTGCGGCGGAGGTTCTCCCTGACCGGCGACGAGCTGGAGCTGATCCGCGCCTGGGCCAGGCAGGCGAACATCAACTGGGGCCTTTCCCCCGGACACCGGGCCCAGTTAGGGGTGCCAGAGGAGACGCCGGGGTCATGGCGCACCGGGCTTGACGGCCTGCTTCTGGGGCTCGTCACCCCGCCGGGCGCGGATCTGCTGCACGGGCTGCTGCCCCGCGACTGTCTGGAGATCGGCCAGGGCCCGCTCCTGGCCCGGCTGCTGGACATCGTGGAGGCCCTGGAAAGACTGGCTGGAGAGGCCGCCATCGCCCGGCCCCTGGCAAGCTGGCGGGACTTGCTCCTTAAGGCCCTTGACCAATTTCTGCGCCCCAACGAGGAGGAAGGAATCGAGCAACAAAACCTGCGCCAGGCCGTGAACGGTCTGGCTAAAGACGGGGCCCAGGCCCGGCACCAGGAGAGCTTGCCCCTGGAGGTGATCCGGGCCGCCATCCTCGACCGGCTGCCCGCCTCCGGGGGGCGTTTCCCCTGCGGACGCCTCACCTTCTCCCAACTGGCGCCCATGCGCGGCATCCCCTTCCCGGTCATCTGCCTCCTGGGGATGAACGACACGGCCTTTCCCCGCGACGAGCGGCCCTTAAGCTTCGACCTGATGGCGGCGCAGCCCCGGCCCGGCGACCAGCGCCGCCGCGACGACGACCGTTATCTCTTCCTGGAGACCATCCTCTCGGCCAGGAAGGTGCTGTATCTGAGCTACGTGGGCAAAAACCGCGACCAGGGCCCGGCCCCCCCCTCGGTGGTGATCAGCGAGCTGCTCGACCACCTCGGCCACCGCCTGGCCCTGGACCCGGAGGCCTGCGAGCGACGCTTCCTTACCCAGCATCCCCTGCAACCTTTCTCCCGGCGCTACTTCGCCGGCGACGGACGGCTGTTTAGCTACTCCTCCCGCAATCTACTGATCGCCCAATCATTACTGGCGCCCCCCGCCACCTACCCCGGCCTGTTCGCCGGCCACCCGGAAACGGAGCCCGACCCGAAGGAGGGGGAGATCGAGCTGGAGACGCTGATCGACTTTTTCACCCATCCGGTGCGCTTCCTGCTCCAAAAACGCTACGACCTCCACCTCGACCCGCGGGAGGAGGAGCCTTTCGACCGGGAGCCATTCGACCTGGATCACCTCAAGGCCTACAACCTGCGCTCGCGACTGACCAAACAGACCCTGTCAACGGGCGGGGCCGATCGCCTGCCGGTGGTTCAGGCCCGGGGCGAGGTGGCCTGGGGCTTGACCGGGCGGCTGCAATACCAAGGCTGCCAGGCCGAGGTGGAGCAGCTCGCCCGGCGGGTGCGCGAGCTGGGCGGCGAACCACGACCGCCGCTGCCGGTGCGGCTCGACCTGGGGGGGACGCTGCTCTTCGGCACCCTAAACAACCTTAGCCAGGACGGCCAACTCCTGTACCGGGCCGGAAAGCTATCCTCCCAGAGCCACGCCGATCTCATCAAACTCTGGCTCCGGCATTTAGTCCTCTGCCTGGCTCAGCCCGAAGACCAGCCCCAGGCGAGCTTCATCTACCAGGACGGCCTGTGGCGGCACGAGTTCCAACCCCAGGCCCGCCAGCACCTGCTCCGGCTGCTAGTTCTTTACCGTTACGGCCAGCGCCGGCCCCTGCCCCTGCTGCCCAAGGCCTCCCTGGCCTACGCGAAGAAACTGGAGGCGGGCGGCGCCCAGGCCCTGGAACAGGCACGCCAGACCTGGGAGGAAGGCGCCTTCAACCAGGAGCCGGAAGGCCGCGACCCTTATCTGGCGGCGGCCTTCGGCGATCTCGACCCCCTGGCGGGCGACGGCCCTTACGACTTTGCCGAGGTGGCCCGGCTGGCCCTCGTCCCGCCCCTCTCCCTGGGTAGCAAACGATCATGATCCACCCCTTAGACCCGCTCCGCATCCCGCTTACCGGCCGGCACCTGATCGAGGCCAGCGCCGGCACCGGCAAGACCTACGCCATCACCGGGCTCTACCTCCGGCTGCTGCTGGAGGAGGAACGCCCTATCTCCCAGCTCCTGGTGGTGACCTACACCGAGGCCGCCTGCCAGGAGTTGCGGGACAAACTGCGCGCCCGGCTGCTCAGCGCCCGCCGCCTCCTTCTGGGCCAAGGCCGCCCCGGTGAGGATCCCTTCCTCGCCGAGCTCCTGCACGGATACCAGACCACGGGCCGGGGCCAGGCGCGGCTCTCCGCCCTGCTCGTCCAGGCCCTGCTCGACTTCGACCTGGCGCCGGTGTTCACCATCCACGGGTTCTGCCAGCGGGCCTTGCAGGACTCGGCCTTCGAGAGCGGCGCCCCCTTCACCCTCGAATTAATCGAGAGCGACAGCGAACTGCGGCAACAGACGATCGACGACTACTGGCGCAGCCGCTCGCCCGCTTGGCCGCCGGCCCTGACCGCCCAACTCCTGGCGGACGGCCTGCTCCCCGACCGGCTGCCGAATCGGCTCGACAAGGCCCTGCAGGTGATGAGTCAAAACGGGGAGTCCGCCCTCCGTCTTCCCCGCCACCGGACGGTCGCAGACCTCGATCCCACGCTTATCAAACGTCTGGCCGAACTCTGGCAACAGGAGGGCCAAGACCTCCGCCGTCTGCTACGGGAGGCCAAGGACCTAAGCCGCAGCGAGGCTAATTACCGTCAGGACGTGCTGGAGAGGCTGTTCGCCGAACTCGACCTCCGGCTGACCGACCCTGACCCCACGGCCCCGCCGCTTACCGCCCTCGGACGCCTGAGCCAGTCGGCGTTGGCCGCCGGCACCAAGAGGGGCGGACAGCCGCCCAGCCACCCCTTCTTCGCCCTGGCCGAACAGCTGCGACGCGAGGTCGAGGAGGCCAGAAACGGCATCCTCCTCGACCTGCTGCGACATCTGGGCCCGGCGCTGGCAGCGGTCAAGGAGGGGGCGGGGATGGCGTCTTTCGACGACCTCCTCACCCGGCTGCGGGCCGGGCTGCGGGATCAAAAGTCCGGCCCGGCGCTCGCGGCCCGGCTGTTCGCCCAGTATCCGGTGGCCATGATCGACGAGTTTCAGGACACCGACCCAGTGCAGTACGAAATCTTCTCCACCATCTACCGGCAAGGCGGCGGACTGTTCTTGGTGGGCGACCCCAAGCAGGCCATCTACGGCTTCCGGGGGGCGGACATCTTCAGCTACTTAACCGCGGTTGACGAGACGAAAAACGCCCACACCCTGGAGATCAACTGGCGCTCCGAACCCGGACTGATCAAGGCCTGCAACCAACTGTTCGCCAGCCACCCCCGGCCCTTCCTGCTGGACGGGATCGGCTTCTCCCCGGTGCTCAGCCCCGAACGCCACCGGCGGCGGCTGATCATGACCGGCTCCCAGCCCTCCCAGCTCACCGTCTTCACCTTCGCCAAGCAGGAAAGACGGGATCAGGCCAAGAAGACCATCGCCCGCTGGCTGGCCCGCCAGGTGCGACGACTCCTGACCCTGGCCTCAAATGGCCAGGCCTATTTCGAGACCGAGACGGACGGAACAAGGGAACCACTGAGGCCGGGCGACATCGCGGTGCTGGTGCGCAATCACCGGGAGGGGCGAAGGGTCAAGGAGGCCCTGGCCGAGTGCGGGCTGACGGCGGTAACCTCCTCCAGGCAGAGCGTCTTCCATACCCCGGAGGCCACCGAGCTGTCCCTGGTGCTGGAGGCGGTCGCCGAGCCTGGAGACGAACGACGGCTGCGGCGGGCCCTGGCCACCCGGCTGCTGGGGTACGATCTGGCGGCCCTGGCGGCCCTGGCCGAAAATCTAGCGGGCTGGGACTCAATCCGGGAGCGCCTCGCCGGACTGCACCGCCTGTGGCGGGCCCGGGGGCCGGCGGCGATGTTAAACCGGCTCCTGGCCGAGACCGGGGCCTGGCCGCGTCTGGCGGCCCAGAAGGACGGCGAGCGGCGGCTGACCAACCTCAGGCATCTCCTGGAGTTGCTGCAGCAGGCCAGCGACACCGGGGCGTTCGGCCCGTCGGGACTGGTCCGCTGGCTGGCCGAACGCCGCCGGGAAGACGCCCGCCAGACCGGCGAGGCCAGCCTCCTGCGCCTGGAAAGCGACGAGAATCTGCTTAAGATCGTCACCATCCACAAGAGCAAGGGCCTACAGTATCCGGTGGTGCTGGCGCCCTTTCTCTGGGATTCCTCCTTCCTCGACCGCGCCCAGGAGCCGGTGGTGATCTGTCACGACCAAACGGGAGCCGCCATCGCCGACCTGGGCTCTGAGGATCGGGAGGAAAACCGGCTCCGGCAGCGCCGGGAGGCCCTGGCCGAGGAGCTGCGTCTGCTCTACGTGGCCCTGACCAGGGCCGAGAACCGCTGTCTGGTCTGCTGGTGCCAGGCCGCCTCCGGCCGGCGCTTCGCCACCGCCAGCTCACCCTTGCAGTACCTGTGCGCGGGCCGGGAAATGGGAGGGACAGACATCGTGGCCGCCCTGGAGAACGATTTCCAGGATGACGACCAGGGACACAACCTGGCCGGACTCCACCGGGCGATCGCCGCCTCGGACGGGACGCTGGCGGCCATCGCGGCCCAGGAGGAAGAAAGTGAGGCCCCGCTGGCCGTGACGGCAACGCCGAGCCTATGCCCGGCCCGTTCCTTCACCCGCCCGCTCAACCGCAACCTGGGCCTGCGCAGCTTCTCCGGGCTGCAAATCAAGGAGGCGACCGGGCTAGCGGGCGAGGCCCCGGATCACGACGGCCAGGGCGACCCGGCCCCCTCCCCGTCATCCCCCCGGCGAGATGAGCAAAGGGACATGTTCTCCTTCCCGCGTGGCCCCGAGGCCGGCAGTTGCCTGCACGCCATCCTGGAGGAGCTGGACTTTCAGGAGCCCGATCCCGAGCCGGTGACGGCCTGGGTGCGGGATAAACTCATCGAGTTCGGGCTCGATACCGGGTGGGCGGTCACGGTGCGCGAATTCCTGTTCCGGCTGACCGCCGCCCCCCTGGATCAGGAGGGGAAGCTACGCTTAAATCTGATCTCCCGGCGGCAACGGGCAACTGAACTTGAGTTCTACTACCCGCTACCCCCGGTGGACGACGGCGAGCTGAAGGCGATGTTCGCCCGCTCCCGGCCACCCCTTAAGGCCGACGGACCGCGATGCGGATTCATGAAAGGCTTCATCGACCTGGTATTCGAGCACCAGGGACGCTATTACCTAGCCGACTACAAATCGAATTACCTGGGCCCCAGCTCCGAGGATTACGGCCAGGAGCGGATGGCTCAGGCCATGGACCAGGCCGGCTACGACCTTCAGGCCAGGATCTACGCCCTGGCCCTGCACCGATATCTAAGCAGAAGACTGAAGGACTACGACCCCGAGCGCCACTGGGGCGGGGTCTTCTACCTCTTCCTCCGAGGCATCGACCCGGAACGCGGCCCGGAACGAGGGGTTTACTTCCTCTCCCCGGACCGCCTGTGGGCGGGGAACGACCGGTGAACGAAGGACGGCGGCGCCGACTTAAACGAAGGTTAATCCTGCTGCGGGAAGGAAGACAGGGAAGGGATCAATCGTGATGGCGTCGCAAAAAGTCCGATCTACTGCGTTGCGGGACGGTTTGGCTCGTTCGGCATACCATCTGTATGGCCTCACTCGCCAAACACACCCCGCGCCTTGT
>JAJYJA010000105.1 GCA_021789795.1 Deltaproteobacteria bacterium
GAGAATTAAGCTCGATGGCGCCGGGAAAAGACCGATCTGCTGCGGACGCCTTATTCGATTTCACCCCCTTGGCTCCCGGCCCCTTATAATCCTGTCTCCTGACCCCGAGGCCCGTATGAAAATCGCCATCAGCGGCAAGGGCGGGGTGGGCAAGACCACCATCCTGGCCCTGCTCGCCCATCACTTGAAGAGTCGTTTCGCCAGGATACTGGTAATCGACGCCGATCCCAGCCCCCACATGGCCCAGGCCCTGGGTGTCGAGCACCCGGAGCGGATCACCGCCATCGCCGAGATGCGGGAGTTGCTCTCCGTGCGGGCCGGCAAGACCGAGGGCTCGCCCTTCTACAACCTAAACCCCGAAATCGACGACCTGCCGGAGCGCTTCATGCAGGAGCGGGACGGGATCAAGCTCATGGTGCTGGGTGCCATCCCGACCGGTAACTCCGGTTGCGCCTGTGCCGAGAATACCGTTCTCAAACGGCTGCTGACCAAACTTATGCTAGGCAAAGACCAGGCGGTGCTCCTCGACATGGAGGCCGGGGTCGAGCACCTGGGCCGGGGCACCATCGCCGGGGTCGATCATCTGCTGATTGTGGTCTTGCCCTCCGCCGCCAGCGTCCGCACCGCCCTTAAGATCCGGCAACTGGCCAGGGAGGTGGGTATCCCCCGGATGTCCTTGGTCGGCAACGGCATCCAGACCCCGGAGGATGTGGCCTTTATCGAATCCCAGCTCGGCGAGTCCTTGATCGCCAGTTTCCCTGATTCCCAGGAAATAAGGGGGGCGGAACGCCGGGGCCTGCCGCTCGCCACCGTGGCCGGGGCGATGAGCCGCCCGCTTCGGGATATGGAGGCGGCCCTGCTCCCGGCGGCCGGAGGGCCCCCGGCCTAGGCGCGGCGGAGCGGAGGCAGCCGGAGGGCGTTTAAGTGAGCGGTGGCTGGGTGGCCCGGCCCCGCCCTTCGCGGTCGTGGCTGGCAAACAACAGGGGATAGAGCACGAGGTAGCCGCCTTGGCAGAGGGCGGCGAGCAGCAGGGGCAGGTTGAGCTCCCCGTGGCTGATCATGAGGCCGGCCAGGATGGGCCCCAAGGCGCGGGGCAGTTGGATGGACAGGCTGTTGACGCTGGCGGCCAGTCCTCGCCGCCGTCCGTCCACCAGCCCCAGGGCCAGGGCCTGCCTGGCCCCCGCCGTGCCCCGGTTGCTGGCCGAACGTCCGGCGTAAAGGGCCGCCGCCACCCCGAAGTTGGGGGCCCAGGGCATGGCGAGCAGAAAACCCAAACCAACGGCCCGCATCGCCACCACGGTCCGCACCGTCCCGACTTTTCCGGACCAACGCCCGCCGAGCAGCGACGAGAGGGCGGCAAGCATAAGCCCCGCCGCCACCACCGGGGCGATCGTCCCCGGGCCCCGGCCAAAGCGCAGCGCAAACCAGAGGGGCAGAAGCGGCGCCACCAACCCTATGCCCAGGCCGTTTAGGGTGTTGACCAGCCCCAAGCGGACGATCAGTCCCCGCTCCCTGGCCGCCAGCGGCGTCCGCTCCCCTCGCCTTAGACCCCATGCCGGCTCGGGCAGGCGATAGACGACGGCAAAAACCAGCGCCGCGGACAGGGCGGAGAGGAAAAAGAGAGGCCGATAGGCGGCGGCCGGGGCCGGCCCCTTGCTTGCCAGTCCCGGCAGGGCCGCGAGCAGCGCCCCGCTCATCATGCCCGTGAAGCCCACCGCCATGTTGAACGACAGCACCCGTCCCAGCCGCTCGACAGGGATCAAGCCGGCCAGCCAGGCCTGCTCCACCGGGGCGAAGGGCCCGGCGGCCCCGTTAGCGCCCCGTCCGAATCCACCCACCAGCGCCGCCAGGGCCAGGGGCGTGCGGGCCGGGGTGGCCAAGGCCAACAGGGAGGCGGCCAGCACCGCCGCATCGTAGACCAGCAGGAAGCGCCGCCGGCCCAGCCGGTCGCTGAGCGGCCCCACCAGGGCCGTAAGCCCGGCCCCGAGCAGCATCCCCACCCCCAGGGTAAGCCCCAAGAACCTGGCCGACCAGCCCAACGTCCGGGCGTAGAGTGAAAAATCGACCGCCAGCGCCCCTTGGGCCACGCTCCGCAGGCCACGGGCCGCGATCAAGGCCGCCGCCTCCCGTTTGAGCCCTTGCCAGGGCATTTGCCAGGACATCATCAGTTCCGTTTATCAGTTTCAAGTTAATGAAGATGGTCGCGCCAAAGGCAGCCGATGGCCTCAGCAAAAGGGCAGACCATGCAAGGCGCGGGAGAGCCTCCCGAGCGCTTAGGCGATAACCGATAGCCTTCCGGCGGGCGGGGCGGATTGCCCGCCCGCCGCGAACCGGCGGGCCGCTAGGGCTGGGGGAGGGGATGGGGTTGACCTTCCTTGGATTAGGCCCTGGCCCGCCTGCTGATCGACGCCGCGCTGGGTGGTCGTCCCCTGGTTTTGATCGGCGGTTGAGGAGGAGGGCTGGGCCGCCTGCCGTGCCCTTTGCGCCGCCTGGGCCGCTTGCGTCTGTTGCAGTTCCTGGCTGGAGGCGGCGATTTGCAGGGTGGCCTGGGCCGCTACCCGTTGATCCTGGGGCGAGGGGTCGGCGGGGGCCAAGGCCGCCTGGCGCACCACCTGCATCTTTTGGATGGTCGCCTCCGGGTTGCGTTCCCGGCTGGTGTCGATCTGCACCTCGCCCGCCACCGCGTAGCTCTGGCCGTCTGGCCCCCGCTGGTAGGTGTAGGAGGCCCCGCTCATGGCGTAGCCGCCCGCCGCCGCCAGGTGGGCCAGCTCGTGGGTCTTGACCGCCTGGTCGGTCTTTTGCAATTCGCGGATCACCGCTTGTTCCTCTTGGGTCAGTGGCTGGCCGTTGGCCTTCTTGGGGGCGAGGGCGGCGGCTGGGGTTTGGGTCTTTGATCCCGGGCCGGTGGTGGTGGGTGTTTGATCCCCTGCCGGGCCGGCGCCGTTGGCCTTGCTGTCCGCGGGGGCGGCGTTGGCGTCTTGTCCGCCTTGGCCCCCGGCGGCTTGCTGGCGGGTATAGACCAAGGGGCCGGCGGCCGTCGTGGGTTGCCAGGCCCTGGGGTTGCCGGGGGTGTAGGTGACGGCTGAGGCCGGGGCGGCGCCGGAGGCCTGTTCAGGAGCGGAAGGGGACGTTTTTCCGGCGGGCGGGCCGGGAAACAGGGCGGAGATCAGCGAGGATAGGCGGGCGGCGGAGTTCATGGCCTGGGAGATGGTTGCGCATCAAGGTTCCGGTCATCCCTGACCAGGAGACGCCCATCCGTGGGGAAGTGGTACCAGCGGCAGATCATCCCGCATTCTCTTATCGGCAGTTCGGGCGGCGGGCTTAAATGGAAAATCCGCCGCCTGGCAGCGACTACTCCCCCCGTTCCTCCATGGGCACGAAGGGCCGGGTCACCGGGCCGACGTAGATCTGCCGGGGGCGGCCGATCCGCCAGTTCGCGTCGTCCCACATCTCCTTCCAGTGGGCGATCCAGCCCGGCAGGCGGCCTAGGGCGAACATGACGGTGAACATGTCCTTGGGGATGCCGATGGCCTTGTAGATGATGCCGCTGTAGAAGTCCACGTTGGGGTAGAGACGGCGCTCGATGAAGTAGGGGTCGGTCAAGGCCACCTCCTCGATCTCCTTGGCCAGGTCGAGCAGGGGATCGGTGATCCGCAGGGCACCAAGCACGTCGTCGCAGGCCTTCTTGATGATCCGGGATCTAGGGTCGTGGTTCTTGTACACCCGGTGGCCGAAGCCCACCAGCCGGAAGGGGTCGTTGGGATCCTTGGCCTTTTCGATGTATTTACGGTAGTTGCCGCCCTCGTGCTGGATCCGTTCCAACATCTCGATTACCGCCTGGTTGGCGCCGCCGTGCAGTGGCCCCCACAGGGCGCTGATCCCGGCCGAGATCGAGGCGTAGAGGTTGACGTGGGCGCTGCCCACCAGGCGCACGGTGGAGGTGGAGCAGTTCTGCTCGTGGTCGCCGTGCAGGATTAGGAGTTTGTTTAGGACATCGACCACCACCGGGTTCACCTCATAGGGCGCCACCGAGGTGTGGAACATCATGTTTAAGAAGTTGGCGCAGTAGGAGTAGTCGTGCCGAGGATAGACCAGGGGGTGCCCCATGGCCTTCTTGTAGGAGAAGGCGGCGATGGTGCGTACCTTGGAGATCAGCCGGGCGGTCATCATGTCGATCTGCAACAGCGGGTCGTTGATCATCTCGGGGTAGAACACCGACAGGGCGTTCACCATCGAGGAGAGGATCGACATCGGCGGCGAGCCCTGGGGGAAGCGGTCGAAGAAGTGCACCATATCTTCGTGGATCAGGGCGTACTTGTTGAGCAGCCCGGAGAAGTGCTTGAGCTGCTTCACCGTGGGCAGGGAGCCGTGCACCAGGAGGTAGGCGACCTCGACAAAGGTGCATTTTTCGGCCAGGTCATCGATGGGGTAGCCCCGGTAGTTAAGGATGCCCCGGTCGCCGTCCAGGTAGGTGATGGCGCTGGCGCAGGAGCCGGTGTTTATGTAGCCGTAGTCGAGGGTGATGTAGCCGGTATTGCTGCGCAGCTTGCTGATGTCGATAGCCTTTTCTCCCTCCTCGCCGATCAGGATGGGGAGCTCGTACTCCCGGCCCTCGACGATCAGCCTGGCCTTTTCCGGTGCGTAGTATTTTTCGAGCTTCATGCCACCTCCGTGGACGATGCGGGTGAAGAGAAGAGGTCTCGCCCCGTGGCCCACGCCGGTCTTGCGGGGCGCGCGCCGATGGGGTAAAAGGGGGCCGGGGACGGGAATCCGTCTATAGATAACAAGTTTTGCGCCAACTGTCCAGTTGCGCTCTCAGGCCGAATGGCCAGCAGGTTGTTTGCCTTGAACCTTTAACCTTGAACCGCTAATGTCCTTTCCCATCCTGGCGGCCCGGATGGCCGTCTTTAACCAACAGGCTAGCCTCTACCCGGTCTCCTGCGAGCGGCTGGCCAACGGCCGCAGCGATGCCGAGTGGCTGCGGGCGGTGCTGGCCGCCGGGGCGCGACTCGTGCAACTGCGGGACAAACGGTCGAGCGACCGGGAGCTGTTCGCCAAGGCCCGGTATTTCCGGGAGTTGACCGCCGCCCATGATGCCTTGCTGATCGTCAACAACCGGGTGGACATCGCCCTGGCGGTGGGCGCCGACGGCGTCCATCTCGGCAACGACGACCTGCCCGCCCCGGAGGCCCGCCGCCTGGCCCCGGAGCTGATCATCGGGGTCTCGGCCAACACCCCGGAGCAGGCGGCCTCGGCTGCGGCCCGCGGGGCCTCGTACTACAACATCGGCCCCCTGTTCCCCACCCGCACCAAGGAGGGGCTGTCGCAATTTTTGGGGCTGGAGGCGATCGGCGCCTTTTCCGCCCGCTCGGAACTGCCCTTCACGGTCATGGGCGGGATCAAGTTCGAGCATCTTGCCAGTCTGCTGGCGCTTAACGTCCGGCGGATCGCGGTGGTCACCGCCCTCACCCAGGCCCCGGACATCGAGGCCGAGACTAGGCGCTGGCTTGCGGCCATGCGCCCGGCGCACCCTTCACCACGCATATCGCCATGACCTTGGAAGATCAAAAAAATGCCATCCTGCTGCTCATGGATTACGCGGTCAACGACGAGGATCAGACCCCGGCCCGGGAGCTGGTTGACCGCTACGAGAGCGACATCATCGCCCTGCACCTCTTCAAGGAGTTCTACAGCTACCTGCCGGAGGCGGAAAATGACGCCATTCGCCTGGTAAGAAGGCTGGACAAGCGGGGCGGCAACTTTATCCTCGCCGTCACCACCAACCGCGACACCTACCTCTACCTCTGCAACCACGAGGGGGCCGAGTTTTTAGGGAATCACCAGGAGGGGATCTGGGACGAGGAGGTGCTGGGGTATTTTGGATACCGCCGCGAGCAGGCCTTGGAGAAATTCGCCGCCCTCGACGACTTCCCGGTCTATACCCCGGTGGGCTTGGACAAGGGCCTGTGCCTGATGTGCGCCGTGGAGCGGGGCGAGTTGCACCGCTTGGGCTGTCCGGTGGAGGTCTGCCCCTGGTGCGGGGGGCAGCTGGTCGGCTGCAACTGCCGCTTTAGCCAGGCCGGGGTGGATAAATTTGCCTCCGAGGCCCAGCTCGACGCCTTTATCGAGGCCCTGGAGGCCAAGGGACGCATCCCCTTCGATCCCGTCGATCAGGGGGTCGGCTTCATCAAGGCCGGGTGAGTAGTTCTACTTTAACTGGTTGAGATAGCGGTAAAACTCCGAGTCGGTGGACACCACTAGCCGGGTGTTGGCGCCGATGGTCTGCTGGTAGCTCTCCAGGGTCTGGTAGAAGCTGTAGAACTCCGGGTCTTGGTTGTAGGCGGCGGCGTAAATCTGGGCCGCCTGGGCGTCGGCCTTGCCCTTGATTTCCTCCGCCTCCTGCTGGGCCGAGGAGGTCACCGTCCGCAGCTCCCGATCCACCTTGCCCAAGATCTCCGCCTTCTGGCCCTCGCCCAGGGAGCGCTTCTCCGCCGCGATCCGCTTGCGCTCCGAGATCATCCGTTCATAGACCTTGCTCTGCACCGAGGCGATGTAGTTCACCCGCTTGAACATCACGTCCACCACCTCGATGCCGTATTTCTGGGTGGCCTGGGAGGCGATCTGGTGGATCTCTTCGGCCAGTTTGTCGCGGCCGGTGGTGATCGGTGCGTCGTCGCCCTGTTCCTTGTCCTTGGCGCTGGGGCGCCAGTCGGAGCTGCGGATGATCTCCACCAGGTCGTGCTTGTTCACCAGGTCCCGCACCGTGGAGTCGATCACGTCGTCGAGGATGGTCTGGGCCCGGGTCTCGTCTTTTACCGCCTGCATGAAGGTCAGGGCGTTGGCGATCCGCCAGCGGGCGGTGACATCGACATAGACGAAGGTCTTGTCCTTGGTGGGGATCTGGTTGGGGTCGCCGTCCCAGATCAGGATCTTCTTGTCGAAGTAGGACACGTCCTGGACAAAGGGCTTTTTCAAGTGCGGCCCGGATCGGGTCACCGGCGTCCCCACCGGGGCCCCGAACTGGGTGACCACCGCCTGCATCCCCTCCGGCAGGATGAAGAAGCTGTTCCACAGGGTGATGACGAGCAGGCCCAAGGCCACCAGCAAGGCGACGCGGATATTTTTCGGCACGTTGTTCTCCTTAAGTAAGGTCAGTGGGCCGCCTCGGCCTTGACCGCCGCCGGGGCGGCGCCCTTCTGGCCGAGATCGAGAAAGGGCAGGATGGCGCGTTGATCCTTGTCCACCAGGTAGATCGCCTCCACCTTGGGCAGCACCTTCTGCATGGTCTCCAGGTACATCCGCTTGCGGGTCACCTCCTTGGCGACCTGGTACTGGCTTAGGATGCTCAGGAAGCGGGCCGTCTCGCCCTTGGCCAGGTTGACCCGCTCCACCGCGTAGCCCTGGGCCTCCTCCAGGATCTTCTTGGCGGTGCCCTTGGCCTTGGGGATCACCTGGTTGTAGTTCTCCTCCGCCTCGTTGACCAGGCGCTTCATGTCCTGATCCGCCTCGTTCACCTCGTTGAAGGCCGGTTTAACCTGCTCGGGGGGATTTACGTCCTGGAGCTTGACGGTGACGATCTTGATGCCGCTCTGATAGCTGTTCAAGGTCTCCTGCAGGTTCTTGGCCATCGCCGACTCGATGGCCTCGCGGCTCTGCAAGGCGTAGTCGAAGTCGTGGTCGCCCATCACCCGGCGGATGGCGGTCTCGGAGACATCGCGCACCGCCTGCTCGGTATTCTTGACCTTGAACAGGAAGTCCACCGGGTCTTGCACCTTGTACTGGACGATCCACTCGGCATCCACCACGTTCTTGTCGCCGGTGAGGATCAGGGACTCGTTGTTGAAGCCGCCCTTGTCATACAAGGTCTTCTCCCCCGGCACCTTGGTGCGGAAGCCGAACTCCTCCTTGCGCACGTGCTCCACGTCCACCTTGCGCAGGGTGTCGATCAGGGGGAGCTTGACATGCAGGCCGGGGTCGGTGGTGGCGTAGAAGCGGCCCAGGCGGAGAACCACCCCCCGTTCGCCGGGGGCGATGGTGTAGAGGGCGGCGGAGAGGAGGTTGAAGGCGATGAGGATGACCACCACCGGCAGCACCTTGGGCAGGATCGTCCAGATTAAGGGCGATCCTGAGGGCTGGGCAGGGGCACCACCCCCGGAGGATGAGCCGCCGCCCTCTGGATGGCCCTCGAAGTGGTCTTTGATCTTCTTGAGCAGGGCGGCGATCAGCTCTTCCGGCGAGGGCGGCCCCTTCTTTCGGCCCCAGGACGGGGGTTGGTTGGGCGTGGGCATCTTTGGTGGCTCCTACTTTTATGTTAATCCTGTCTCCTGACCCCTGTTTCCTGATTCCTGATTCCTGAAACAAGGCACTATCGCTGATTTTTCTCGGCTTGACAATACCTTTCGCATGACGCCCAGGGCGGGGCGGGCGCTTGTGGGCCGCCCTGGCCGGGGAAGGGGTTTAGTGCCCGA
>JAJYJA010000106.1 GCA_021789795.1 Deltaproteobacteria bacterium
CCTTGACCCTGACCGGGCGGCCCGCCGCCCCCGCCTGGCGCTGGCAGGGAACGGTGCGGGGTCTGGGTCTGCCCGGCCAGTCGTCGCTCAGCCTTTCCGGCCCCTTCGATCTGGCCGGCGATGCGGACGGACTGGCCATCCGACGCTGCCATCTGGCCGGCGACCAGGAGTCGATCGAGTTGTCCGGGCAATTACCCCTGTTGTTTGTTGGGGGACGACCGGTATTGAAGGAGGCGGGGCCGCTGACGCTGAAGGCGGGGATCGCCCTGCCGCCCGGCGGCCTCCTTCCCGGACTCTTCCCGGAGTGGCTGGCCAAGAGCGGGCCGACCCGGGCCGACCTCGACCTCTCCGGCAGCCTCGCCTCCCCCCACGGCCAGGTGCGGCTTACGGCGGAGGGTCTCTCGCCCGGGCCGCGGCTCTCCCTGTTGCCCAACGATGACTTTTCGGCCAACGGCCTGGTAGAGTTTGACGCCGACCGGCTCAGCATCCCCCGGCTTGAGCTCTCCTCTCCCCAGCTAGGGATTGCGGCGCAGGGCCGTTTACGGCAGATATCGCTGGCCGGTCTGCTTAAGGGCGGGGCCGGCCGGCCCGGTCAGGTCGAGCTAAGGGGTCGCTTTAGCCTTCCGGACTTAAGATGGCTGTCCGGCAAGTGGCCGTCGATACGGCGGGTGGGCGGCCAGCTCGCCGGCTCCTTCCGCCTGGACGGGCCGCTGGCCCAACCGAAGATCGAGGCCGAGCTCTCGCTTAAGAACGGGGCGGCCAGATACGGGGACAGCCTCCTGGTCTTCCGGGATCTCAAGCTCGACGCCGCCCTAAGGCAGGATCAGCTCGACATCACCGCCTTCTCCGGGCTGATGGGCGGGGCGCCGGTGCGGGGTGCGGGGCGGATAACCGGCCTGTTGGGCGCCGATCCCCAACTCGCGGCCCGCCTCACCGGCCATAATCTGCTCCTCTACCGTACCGACGGGGTGAAACTGCGGGCCGACGCCAGCCTCACCCTGGCGGGCAGCGAACGGCGGCCCGATCTGTCCGGCGACCTGACCCTCACCGACAGCCGGATCGACCGCCGGGTGGATTGGCTCACCATGCTGAAACCCGGCGGCCGCAAGCCGGGCGAGGAGGGCTTAAGCCTCTTCTCCTTCAAGGATCCGCCCTTAAACAACGCGGCCCTCAACCTGCGGATCAGGGCCGCCAGGCCGGTGGAGATCGCCAACAACGTCTTCCGGGGCGAGGTGCGGCCCGATCTCGTGCTCCTGGGCACCGGCGAGCTGCCCTACCTGCGGGGCCTGATCTACGCCGATCACGGCCGGATTACCCTGCCGCCCGGACGTCTCGACCTCGAAACCGGCATCATCCGCTTCCCCGAGGACGAACCAGACCGGCCCCAGCTCGAATTGCAGGCCAGCGGCCAGTTGCAGGGCTACCAGGTCAACGCCCAGGTCAGCGGCCCCTACAGCGAGCCGGAGGTGACCCTCTCCTCCTCCCCGGCCCTGGCGAGCGAGGATCTGATGATGCTGATCCTGACCGGCAAACGGCCGGCGACCGCCGGGCAGCCCAACGCTAACGGCAGGTTCTCCACCGCCGCCGTCTATCTTAGCCGAGGGCTGCTCTCCCGGCTGATCTCCGGAGACGAGGGGCCGAGCCTGCTCGACCAGGTAGAGGTGGATGTGGGACGCTCCGTCACCCCCCAGGGCGACCCGACGGTGGATGCCAGGGTCAAGCTGGCGGATGGGCTGGGCAAGAAGGATACCTCCCTGTACCTGACCGGGGAAAAAGACACCTGGGATTACTACGATGCCGGCCTGCGGATGGTCTTTCGTTTTCGCTAGGGCCGTCTGGCCCCGGGCGACGGGCGGGCGGCGGCTGTCGGCGCTGGCCCTGTTGCTGCTGCTGATCCCGGCTCCCGTGCTGGCCGAGGCCAGCGGCACCCCTCCCTTTGCGCCTCCAGGCACAACGGCCAAGCAGGGAACCCCAGCCGGCCCGTGGCGGATGACGGTGACCGGCAACCGGGCGCTGGACGAACGCGGCCTGCTGCACGCGGCCAGGGCGGAGATCGACGCCTTCAGCAACGGCGGCCAGCCGGCCAGCGCCATCGACGACGCCGCCTTCCAGATGGAGATGGCCTACCGTCACCAGGGCTATTACCAGGCGATGGTGGATTACCAGATCCGAGCCGCGGCCAAGACGGTGCTCTTCACGGTACGGGAGGGGGTACGGCTGCTGGTGGGCGGTATCGAGCCGCGCGGCAACCGGGCCATAGCGACCGCCCGGCTGCTGGCGCTCGATGCCGGGATCAACGAGGCCCTGGCCCGGCATCGGCCCTTCCCCTACGTGGCCGAGGAGATCGACGACCTGGCCGGGTCGATCCGCGACCTCTACCTAAGCGAGGGCTACCTGCGGGCCACGGCCCAAGCCGAACCGGTGACGGTCAACGAAACCGGCTTAAACGACGGCCATCCGCTGACGGTGGTCATCCAGATCAAGGAGGGCCGGAGGTACACCGTGGGCGACATCGAGGTCAGGGGCGAGGTGCCAGACTCCCTTGGCGACCAGATCAAGGCCATCACCGGCCGGCTGCAAGGCCGGGTGTATCAACGCCGCTTGAAACTGCTGCTCAAGACCAAGCTGCGCGACTGCCTGGAGAACGCGGGCTACGCCGAGGCCCAAGTCACGGTGAACGAGGCCCTAGACGACCAGACCGGCCGGGCGCGACTCACGGCGGCGCTCAAGCCGGGATTGCCGGTGGTGGTGGAGGCGATCCGCGTCCAGGGCAACGAGCGCACCTCCCGGGATTTCATCGACCACCGGCTAAAACTCGCCCCCGGACAACCATACTCGCTCAAGGCCAGGCGCGAAAGCTTCAACGCCCTGTACCAGACCGGGCTCTTCTCCCACGTCGATCTGCACCTGACCGACGGCTCGGCGCCTGGCCGGCAGGTGCTCGCGGTGACGGTCAAGGAGCGCCAGGCCCGGGAGGTGTACGTCGAGCCGGGCTGGGGCTCCTACGAGATGCTGCGGCTTAAGTCCGGCTACAAGGACAGCAACATCCTGGGCAGCGGGCGGATCCTCCGCCTGGACTCGGAGGTGTCGATCATGGGCCGCAGCCTGGAGGTGGGGGTCAGCGACCCCTGGTTTCTGGGCACCGACATCACCGCCAGCCTCCCCTTCCACTACCGCTACCGGATCGAGCCGGCCTACACCCTGGAGAACAGCGGCGCCGATCTCTACTTCATCAAGAAGCTGCCCCAGCGCCTAACCGCCACCCTGGGCTACCAGTACGGCAAGAACGTGGTGACCGACATCCACCCGGACGCCGATCTGCAAGGGATCGAATCGAACTACGAGACCGCCCAGATCAGCGGCCAGCTCGTCCGCGACACCAGGGACGACCTGTTCTTCCCCACCCAGGGCTACCGGGGCAACCTGGCCCTGGCCCTGGCCCGTCCGTATTTCGGGGGCACCATCGCCTATAACCGCCTGCAAACCGGGATGCGCTACTTCCGGCCCACGCCCGGCGGCGGGGTGCTGGCCCTGCGCTTCAACACCGGGTTCATCCTGCCCACCGACGGTCAGCAAGGCATCCCGGTGAGCGAGCGGTTCTTCAACGGCGGCGAAAACTCGGTGCGCAGCTTCCAGGCCTCGAAGCTGGGCCCCATGGACGCCAGTGGCGAGCCCCTGGGCGGGGCCGCCTTCTCCACCTACACCGTCGAGTGGCGCAAAAAGTTCACCACTGATCTCGCCTGGTCGCTGTTCTACGACCTGGGCAACGTCTCCCCCAACCGGAGCACGGTGGACGGCCAATCACCACTCGCCGCCGGCGCCGACGCCCTGATGCGCGCCACCTGGCGGGACTACTTCTCCGACCTCAGGAGCGGGGTGGGCGGCGGGCTGCAATACATGCTGCCGGTAGGCCCGGCCCGGCTCGACCTGGCCTTCAACCCGGACCGGCACCCAGCGCGCGCCGAGCCGGACTACGTGGTGCACTTCAGCATCGGCATGGCCTTTTAGGGCGCAACCCACCGTCACCGCTGGTAGCGGGAGACCAGCGACGCCCTGGCGATGGCGTGGCGTTTGATGGCCGCCCCCGCCAAGGCCGGAGTGGTCTGGGGGTCGAGGTCCAGGCGCTCCCGGTCCAGGGCATAGACGGTGAAGACATAACGGTGCGGCTGGTCTCCCTGGGGCGGACAGGCGCCGCCGTAGCCCCTGGCGCCGAAATCGTTTTGTCCCTGGACGCTGCCCGGCGGGAGCAGGTTCGCCCCCTGCCCGCCGGCCCCGGTCTTGAGCCCGCTGGCGCTGGCCGGGATGTTCCAGACCAGCCAGTGCCACCAGCCCTGGCCAGGGGCGTCCGGGTCATAGACGGTGACCGCGAAGCTCTTGGTGCCGGCGGGGGCCTGGCCCCAGTCAAGCTCCGGGGAGAGGTTGCGGCCCTGGCAGCCGAATCCCGAATACACCTGATCCAGGCTGAGCTGATCGCCCAGGCCGGGGCCGCGCAGGGTAAAGGCCTGGGCCTGGACAAGGCCGGTCATCAGCAACAGCCCGGCCAGACCTAAAACCCAAACGGCCGGCGGCCCGCCCCCCTCCCGTCTGCTTCCCCTCCTCATTCCGGCTTGACCAAGCCGCCTGCCGCTCCGGTTCCGCATCATCATCCCTCTCCTTTTATCGCCGCTGCTCACCAAGGGCAGCGTTTTTTGGCCCATGCGGGCAGCGCGGGCCAGCCCCCTCGCCCCCTAAAAGCAACAAAGGCGGCCCCCCCGAACGGTGAGGCCGCCTTTGTGTTTGTGCTTGGCGCTTATATCCCGCGTGCCGCTTACTTCTGCGGCTCCAGGGCCTTAAAGCGGCCCTCCAGGAAGCGCCAGCCCCGCTCCACGTCCCTCTGGGAGAGGGCCATCAGCTCCTCGGCGTGCGCGGGGTTGGAGAGCTTGAGCGCCCGGTAGCGGTTCTCGTTTAGGGCATACTCGGCAAAGGGAATCGAGGGCGCCTTGCTGTCTAAGTGGAGGGGATTCTTGCCCTCGGCCTCCAGCTCCGGGTTGTAGCGGTACAACGGCCAATGGCCGCAGGCCACCGCCTTCCTTTGCTGGTCAAAGCCCTTGCTCATGTCGATGCCGTGGTTGATGCAGTGGGCGTAGGCGATGATCAGGGACGGCCCGTCGTAGGCCTCGGCCTCGGCAAAGGCCTTGACCACCTGCTGCGGGTTGGCGCCCAAGGCCACCTTGGCGACATAGACGTTGCCGTAGGTGGAGAAGATCATGCCGATGTCCTTCTTGGGCATCTTCTTGCCGCCGGCGGCGAACTGGGCGGTGGCGGCCCGGGGGGTGGACTTGGACATCTGGCCGCCGGTGTTGGAATAGACCTCGGTATCCAGGATCAGGACGTTGACGTTCTCGCCCGAGGCCAGGACGTGATCCAGGCCGCCGTAGCCGATGTCGTAGGCCCAGCCGTCGCCGCCCACGATCCACACCGACTTCTTGACCAGATAGTCGGCCACGTGGAGGAGCCGCTTGGCGATGACCGCGCCGCTCTTGGCTAAGGTGTCCTTAAGCTTCGCCACCCGGCCCCGCTGGGCCTCGATCTCCTCCTGGGTCTTCTGGGAGGCCTGGGTCAGCTCGTCGGCCAGCTTCTGGGTGATCAATTTCTCCGTCACCGCCTTGCCCAAGAGCTCCACTGCCTGGCTGGCCAGCTTGTTGGCGGTGTTGCGCATCCCCAGCCCGAACTCGGCGTTGTCCTCAAACAGCGAGTTGGCCCAGGACGGCCCCCGGCCATCGGCCCGCTTGCAGTAGGGGGTGGTGGGCAGGTTGCCGCCGTAGATCGAGGAGCAGCCGGTGGCGTTGGCGATCATCATCCGGTCGCCGAACATCTGGGTGGCGAGCTTGAGGTAGGGGGTCTCGCCGCAGCCGGCGCAGGCCCCGGAGAACTCGAACAGCGGGCGGATGAGCTGGCTGCCCTTGACGGTCGAGGGGTCGATCTCGCGGTTGGCCATCTCGGGCAGGGAGAGGAAGAACTTGACGTTCGGCGTCTCCTGGGTGCGGAGCGCCTCGGTGTTTTCGATCATCTGCAAGGCCTTTTCCTTGGCCGGGCAGGCGTCCACGCACAGGGTGCAGCCGCAGCAGTCCTCGGTGAAGACCTGAATCACCGTCTTCTGGCCCTCGAACTGCTTGCCCACCGCATCCACGCTCTTCATGGACTTGGGCGCCTTCTTAAGATCTGCGGCCTTGACGATCTTGAGCCGGATGGCGGCGTGCGGGCAGACCAGGGAGCAGCGGCCGCACTGGATGCAGTTCTTCGGCAGCCACTCCGGCACGTGCACCGCGATGTTGCGCTTCTCGTACTGGGTGGTGGCGGTGGGCCAGGTGCCGTCGCAGGGCATCTGGGAGACCTTGATCTGGTCGCCCTTGCCCTCGATCATCTTGGCGGTGACCTCCTTGACGAAGTCCGGGGCGTCCTCTGGCACCACCGCCGGCTTCTCGTGGCCGCCCACGGTCTTCGGCACCTTGACCTCGACGATGTTGTCCACCGCCGTGTCCACCGCCCCGTAGTTCATGTTGACCACCTTGTCGCCCTTCTTGCCGTAGGTCTTCTTGATCGCGCCCTTGATCGCCGTGATCGCCTCGTCCCGGGTCAGGATGCCGGAGATGAGGAAGAAGGCGGTCTGCATGATCATGTTGATCCGCGCCCCCAGACCGATGGCCTCGGCCAGGTGAATGGCGTCGATGATGTAGAACTTGGCCTTCTTGGCGATCAGGTCCTTCTGCACCTCCGCCGGCAGCTCCTGCCAGATCTGCTCCTTGTTGAAGGAGGTGGTGAGCAGAAAGGTGCCGCCGGTCTCCAGGTTGCCCACCATGTCGTACTTGTCGAGGAAGGTGAAGTTGTGGCAGGCCACGAAGTTCGCCTTGTTGATCAGGTAGGGGGCGACGATCTTGTTCTTGCCAAAACGCAGGTGGCTGGTGGTGATGGAGCCGGACTTCTTGGAGTCGTAGACGAAGTAGCCTTGAGCCGAGTTGTCGGTCTCGGTGCCGATGATCTTGATGGTGTTCTTGTTGGCGCCCACGGTGCCGTCGGCGCCCAAGCCGTAGAACATGGCCCGGTAAACCTCCTTGCCCTCGATGTTGAAGGCGGGGTTGTACTTCAGGCTGGTACGGGCCACATCGTCATCCGGGCCGACGCAGAAGTGATTCTTCGCCTTCTTGGCCGCCATGTTGTCGAGCACCGCCTTGACCATGGCCGGGGTGAACTCGGCGGAGCCCAGGCCGTAACGGCCGTTCAGGATGATGGGGGCGCTCTTTATGGCGCCGGATTCCACCGCCTCGCCGATGGCGGCCCGGATATCCAAGTAGAGCGGCTCGCCGGCGGAACCCGGCTCCTTGGTGCGGTCGAGGACGGTGATCTTCTGCACCGTCTTGGGCAGGGCCTTGATCAGGGCCGCGGAGTCGAAGGGCCGGAAGAGGCGGACGATGACCAGGCCGAGCTTCTTGCCCTTGTTGGCCAGGTGCTCGATGGTGGCGGCCACGGTCTCGGCGCCGGAGCCCATCATGATCACCACCTCCTCGGCGTCCTTCACCCCGTAGTAATCAAAAAGATGATATTGGCGGCCGGTGAGCTTGGCGAACTTGTCCATGGTCTTCTGGACAATGGCCGGGGTGGCGGCGTAGAACTTGTTCACCGTCTCCCGGCCGGTGAAGTAAACGTCCGGGTTCTGGGCGGTGCCGCGCATCATCGGGCGGTCCGGGGTCAAGCCGCGCTCACGGTGGGCGATGACCAGGTCTTCGTCGATCATCTTGTCCATGTCTTCGAAGGTGAGCTGCTCGATCTTCTGGATCTCGTGCGAGGTGCGGAAGCCGTCGAAGAAGTGCATGAAGGGGATGCGGCTGGCCAGCGTGGCCTGGGTGGAGATCAGCGCCAGGTCCTGGCACTCCTGGACGTTCTGGGAGCAGAGCATGGCCCAGCCGGTCTGACGGGCGGCCATCACGTCGCCGTGGTCGCCGAAGATGGAAAGCCCCTGGCAGGCCAGGGAACGGGCGGTGACGTGGAAGACGGTGGGGGTCAGCTCGCCGGCGATCTTGTACATGTTGGGGAGCATCAGCAACAGCCCCTGGGAGGCGGTGAAGGTGGTGCACAGGGCACCGGTGGTGAGGCTGCCGTGCAGGGCGCCGGCCACCCCGCCCTCGGACTGCATCTGGGTGACCACCGGCACCGAGCCCCAGATGTTTTCCTGCTTGGCGGTGGACTTGGCGTCCGCCTCCGCCGCCATCGGCGAGGACGGGGTGATGGGGTAGATGGTGATGATCTCGCTGGTGGCGTAGGCCACATGGGTGCAGGCCTGATTTCCATCGATGGTGACCATTTTCCGGGGCATGACTTCCTCCTTTTGCTTTTGGTTGAAATTGAAGAAATGGAATAACTTATTTAAACCGAAAGGGTAAGATCAAGTGATTGCCTTCCTGACCCTGGCGGCCTCCCGGATGA
>JAJYJA010000107.1 GCA_021789795.1 Deltaproteobacteria bacterium
GCATCATCCTCCCGCCCCATCTCCATTTTATGATAGCGCCGCAAAAGCTCTAAACCCTCGTCGTCCCGCCGGCGGACGGAAAACACCTCCCGCCGACCCGCTGGCCCCGGCCGGCGCCGGGGTGACGGCGGCTTATGGCGCCCTGGAATATAGCCTTTTTTACGAACCAGCGTCAACACTCAACACGCCCCGGCCTGCCCAGAGACCAGAAATACCCTCCCCCCTACCCGTGCAACGGGCCACTTTTCCCATGCATTAGGCATCAAGATTGTGGTAATATGCCCAGCCACCAAAAGACCCGGCCCGCCCGACCCGCCGGGTCAAGGGCTGATATTGACGCGCCATCCAGGAAAAACCAGGGCCAACTCCGAGGAAAAATAAGTTGTTGCCGTCCCAGAAACTCGCCGACCTAGAATCACTCGCCCTTAAGCACAACTGCCCGTGGGTACAGTACAGCGAGGCGGTCAACGGCCCGGCGGGGGTGCTGCGGGAGTTGAACCTGGAGGCCCTGAAAAAGGAAGGCGCCTGGTTCCCGCTCAAGGTGGACAAGGGCCGGGCCACGGTCTTGGCGGTCAGCCCGTCGCCGGAACTGGCGGAGCTGGTCCGGCAGACCCTCAAGGCGAGCGAGGTCTCCTTCCTGATCACCCTGCCCCACGACTTCGTCCGCATCGTCGAGCACAACCAGGACATCAACCCCAACTTTCCCCCCACCGCCGGCCGGACGCCCCTGGCCAAGGTGCGCACCTACCTGGCGGGCCGCCGCTCCCTGCTCGCCCACTACCGCACCCTGCTCGCCAAGAGCCGCACCGGGCTGGCCTTCGTCCGCACCGGCATCTCCTTCGTCACCATCTCGGTGCTGCTCTTCCGCATCTTAGGCGGCGGCCTCCTGCTCTTTATCGAGGTACCCCTGCTCCTGTCCGGTCTCTACATGGCCGCCGACAGCCTGCGCAAATACCTGCCCGCCTGGCGGGTCAACACCTCGCTGCCCCCCTACGACTGGACTAAAGCCACCGGCGGCACCACCGTCCTGGAGGTGAACAACGTCGAGACCATGCCCAGCTTCTCGCGCTCCCCGGAGGTGCCGGGCGCCGCCGAGCTCCGGGCCCGCTGGGACACCATGACCCCGGTGATGCGCCGCCGCTACCTGGCCAGCGACCGCACCGACTACGCCGAGGAACGCACCGCCCTGGCCTGCTACCGCACCTGGATGGCCAAGGTGCGCACCGGGCTGGCCTTTGTCCGCACCGGCACCGCCTTCCTCGGACTCGGCTTCGGCCTGGTGCGAACCTTCCCGGCCAGCCCCTGGCAGGCCTTCGACTACGGGGTGATGGTCTTCGGCCTGGCGATGATGATCGAGGGCTTCTACCGTTACTTCCGGGGCCGGCGGGCCGGGGTGGAGGGCGAGGACTCGGTGCGCCGGGGCACCGAAAGCTACACCCTGTGGGATGTCTTCTTCCCCCACCACCACCAGGTGCCGGGGGTGATCATCAACCCCGTCCGTCTGCCGGTGACCGCGGCCCAGGCCCCCGGCATCTGGGGCACCACCGGCCACGCCCTGGAGCGCACCATGCTGGCCGAGCGCCGCAACGTCATGGCCCGGCTGCGCACCACCATGGCCCGGTCCCGCACCGGCTACGCCTTCATCCGCACCGGGATCAGCATGTTCTCCATCGGGGTGGCCCTGTCGATCAACCTGCCCAAGCACGCCCTGCTGCTGGACACCTTCAACACGGTGATGATCGTGGGCGGCCTGATCATGATCGCCGACGGCTTCCTGTGGAGCCTGCCGGCGGAGCGTCTGCGCCGGCAACTGCCCTACTGCTACGCCGATATCGAAATCACCATCCCCGACTACGGGGTGCCCTGCCGATCCTGGCGGCGGGCGGTGTTCAACCATGAAGAACTCTAAGCCCGGCCATCCCCTCCAGGCCCTGGTGCTGGCCGGAATCGTCAGCCAGGAGGCCTTGGACGACGTGATCCGATCGGCGCCGGGCCTCGAACGCCCGGAGAGCGCCCTGCTGGTGCACGAGCTGGGGACGGGCCGCCCCCAGCTGCTCACGGCCCTCTCCGCCTACTACCAGTGCCCCGCAATCGAGTATGACGAACGGCTGCCGGTGCCGCCCGAGCTGTTAACCGCCGTCAACCCCGAGGCCCTGGCCAGGGGCGGGGGCTGGTTCCCGGCCATCAAGAACTTAAACGGCTCGGTGGTGATCGCCGCCGCCGACCCCAGCCACCCGGACCTGCCGGCGGCGGTGGCCAGTTGCCTGGGGCCGGGCCGCTACGAGTACCGGGTGACCCTGGCCGACGACCTGCAATGTTTCGGCCTGGATTTTCTGCACGCCCCGCCCGGCGAGCTGATCGGCACCGAGCGTACCGGGCTCGCCTTCTGGCGCAACACCATGGCCCAGTGGCGCACCCTGCTCGCCTGCTACCGCACCGACATGGCCACCGGCCGCACCGCCCTGGCCTTCACCCGCACCGGGCTGGCCACCATCACCATCGCCATGACCCTGATCAGCTCGCCCAAGTTCCACATCTCGCTCGGCATGGCGATCCTGATGATCTTCCTTGGCACGCTGATGAGCGGCTTTTCCCTGCCGGTATATCTCAAGGTGCGGCGCTACCGGATGCGCCCGCCCAAAAACCACACCTTGGTCGAGGTCACCGCCGCCACCCTGCTCTTCCTGGAGAACTACCACTTCATCGCCGAGGCCCATCAACCAGAGGGCCACAGCAAGGAGACCATGCTGGCCCGCCTGGGCGACTTCCTGGCCAACCACAGCACCATCCTCTACCCCTCGCCCGCCAGCCGGGAACGCACCCACCTGGCCCGGGAGAGGAACGTCCTGGCCGCCCAGCGCACCATCGCCGCCTGCTACCGCACCATCTACGCCCGGGCCCGCACCGGCCTGGCCCTGACCCGCACCGGGGTGGCCTTCATCACCATCGGCACCGGTCTGCTCAGCTACTTTGGCCGGCATCCGGCCAGCATCTTCGACTGCCTGCTGATCGTCTGCGGCTTCCTGATGGTGGTGGACGGCATCATGTGGTACATGCCCTTCCGCAAGGAACAGGCCGAACTGCCCCAGACCAGAAGCGAGGTACTGGGGCAGCAACCAACGTAAACCGGAGGGGCCATGAAGATCGAGTACCGTTTCTACCTGTCCCACGCGGTCAACATCTGCCTGATGGTGGTGATCGGGCTGTTTGCCATGCACAGCTTCAACCAGATTTTAACCAAGCTGCGCTTCGCCGAGTTCGCCGACGACCTGAACTCGGGCTTCCTGGAGATGCGGCTGTCGGAGAAGAATTTCTTCCTCTACGGCGACGACAACGCCCTGCTCGAAATCTCAAAGAAGATCGACGCCGCCCGCCAGAGCCTAGACGACCAGAGCCGGGACGTCATCCGGGCGGTGGGCGAGGGCAACTTCACCCAGCTCACCAACCTCATAAAAGACTATCAAAAAAAGGTTAAACAGGCGTCAGCGGGCGGCCGCCAAGACCGCGAGGGCCTGCAACGGCTAAGGGAGGCGGGCCAGAAACTGAAATTGTTCTCCGAGGACATCACCTCCCTGGAACGGGAACGGGTGGGCCAGATCATCGGCCGCACCACCAAGGTGATGCGCTACTCGTTCATGGCGGTGATCTATCTGGCCTTTCTCTTCAGCCTGTTCAGCGGCCAGAGCCTGCGCCGCTCCCTGCGCCGGATCATGGCCCTGACCCAATCTATCGCCCGGGGCAACTACCAGAGGATCGACACCGCCCCCTCCCCCGACGAGCTGGGGGCGGTAATCACCGCCATCAACACCATGGCCGAGGAACTGCGGCGGCGGGAGCAGGAGATCGTCCAATCCAAGCGCCTGGCCTCGATCGGGGTGCTGGTGGCCGGGGTGGCCCACGAGCTGAACAATCCGCTCAACAACATTTCGATGATTGCCCAGACCTACGGCGAGGTGTATGATCATCTGGCCAAGGAACAACGCCTAGGCTTCATGGAGCAGATCGAGGAACAGACCGAGCGGCTCCGCACCACCATCAAGAGCCTGCTCGACTACGCCAAACCCAAGCAGCAGCAACTAGAGGAGAAGCAACTCTCCGAGGTGATCCAGAAGACCTTGAACCTGGTGCGCAACATGCTGGACGTGTCGAGCATCAAACTTAGGCTCGACCTGGCGGAGAACCCGCCCTCCCTGTACATCGACGAGCACCAGATCCAGCAGGTGCTGGTCAACATGGCCACCAACGCCATCCAGGCCATGAAGCCGGGCGGCGAGCTGAAGATAGCCACCCGCTACCTCCCGGAGGAGGACGAGATGACGATCACCATCAGCGACACCGGCAAGGGCATCCCCCCGGAGTTGCTGGATCATATCTTCGACCCCTTCTTCACCACCAAGGGGGATGCCGGCACCGGGCTGGGGCTGTGGGTCAGCTACGGGATCATCAAAAACCATCAGGGCGGCATCCACGTGGAGAGCGCGGTGGGCCGGGGCACCGCCTTCACCATCACCCTGCCCACCTGCAAAAAACTAAAGAGGTGTGCCGATGAGTCATAGCGTGATGATTATCGACGACGAGAAGATCGTCGGCGACATGGCCAAGCTGTCCCTGGAGCAGGACGGCTACGAGGTCGAGACCTTCCTGAGCGGCGAGGCGGCCCTGGCCCGGCTCAGCGAGAAAAAATTCGACGTGGTGGTCACCGACCTGAAGATGAAGGGCATCGACGGCCTGGAGGTGCTGCGCACCGTCAAGCGGTTCTACCCCGAAACGGTGGTGATCATGATCACCGCCTTCGCCCACCTGGACGTGGCCATCGAGGCCCTGCGCGACAACGTCCACGACTTCTTCCCCAAGCCGGTGAAGATCAAGGAGCTCAAGCAGTCCATCCGCAAGGCCCTGGGCGAGGGCTAAGGCCACCCGGCCCGCGACTATAAATGCGCGAGCTAATTAAAAAAATCACCGCCCTCCTGCCGGGACGGGCCGAACCCAGCCCCCAACGGCTCGACTTAAAAGAGCTGTTCCACCTCTTCCAGGCGGTGCTGACCAACAACAACCAGGCGCTTTCGATCATCACCGACCTGGGCGAGAAGCTCTCCGGCAACTACATCTTCGACACCAAGTACCTGCAAGAGGCCCACCGGGAGCTGACCGGGGCCATCGAGGCCTCGCTGGCCAACTTCACCCTGCTGACCGGCGGCCAGTATCAAATCGCCCCCGCCTTTACCCGCATAAACTCACTTGTTTCCCTCATGCTCGCCGGCCAGGGCGAGGCGGGGGCGGAGCTGACCCTGCCGCTCGCCCGCCTCCCCTGGGACCGGGGCCGGGAGGTGGGGGGCAAGAACTTCCACCTGGCCGAACTAAAAAACACCCTCAACCTCCCCATCCCGGACGGCTTCGCCATCACCAGCCGCGCCTTCGACGAGTTCATCCGCCACAACCACCTGCAAGAGGCCATAACCTCCCTGGGCGACTCGCCCGCCGAGGGGGAGTTGGCGGCCCTCCGCCAAACGATCCGGGCCGGCGAGCCGCCGCCGGGGCTCAAGGAAGGAATCGAGCGGGCGGTGGCCGAACTCCTGGCCCGCCAGGGTCGGAAACTGCGGCTGGCGGTGCGCTCGAGCGCCGAGGAGGAGGACGACCTCTTCTCCTTCGCCGGCCAGTTCGAGACGGTGCTGAACGTCCCCCCCACCGGGGAGGCGGTCGGCGCCGCCTACCGGACGGTGCTCGCCAGCCTGTTCGCCCCGGGGGCGGTGGAATACCAGCGCCGGCTCGGCTACCGGCCCGGCACGATCAAGATGCCGGTAGGCTGCCTGGCGATGATCGAGGCGACGGCGAGCGGGGTGATGTACACCGCTGACCCGGTCTCCGGCGACCGGGAGCAGATCATCATCAACGGCGCCTGGGGATACGGCCCCTCGGTGGTGGACGGGGCCACCGATCCCGACCTCTACCGGATCGCCAAGGGGGAGCCGCCCCGCCTCCTCGCCACCACCTGCGGCCAGAAGCGGATCATGAGCGTCCTTGACCCCGCCCTCGGGATCAAAAACGTCGCCACCCCCGAGGAACAGCGGGCCCGACCGTGCCTGAGCCCGGAGCAGGCGCTGACCCTGGCGGGCTGGGGCCAGGCCATCGAGGCCTACTTCAAGGGCCCGCAAGACGTGGAGTGGAGCCTGGGCCAGAAGGGCAGGCTCCACCTGCTTCAGGCCCGGCCCCTGACCGTGGAGGGCGGCGAGACGCCAGCCGGCCCGGCCCCAGACGGGGGATGCCCGCTCCTGATGCGGGACACGGGCCTGGTGGTCCGCCGGGGGATCGCGGCGGGCAAGGCCTTCGTGGTCAGGCATTCCTCCGACCTCGACGCCTTCCCCAAGGGGGCGGTGCTGGTGGCGGAACACGACTCGCCCCAGTTCGTGCGGGTGCTGCCCTACGTCAGCGCCATCATCACCGACATCGGGGCCCTGGCCAGTCACATGGCCTCGGTGTGCCGGGAGTTCAAGATCCCCACCCTGGTCAACACCGGCCAGGCCACGAGCCTGATCCGCCACGGCCAGGAAATCACCCTGGAGTGCGACGACGAGGGCAAAAGCCTAGTGTACGACGGCCTGGCCCCGGAGGTGATCGCCCGCCGCCCGCCATCCGGGGCGGGGATGGAGGAGTTGTTCGAGTTCCGGCGCAAGAAGTACATCCTGCGCTACATCTCGCCTTTGAACCTGGTCAACCCCCTGGTGGAGGAGTTCAGCCCCGAACGCTGCCGCACCCTGCACGACGTGCTCCGTTTCCTGCACGAAAAATCCATCCAGCAAATCATCGACTCCGCCCGTGCCCCCAAGGCCAAGGGCCAGGTCTTCCAGCTTGCGCTTACGGTGCCGGTGACGATCAGGCTGGTCGATCTGGGCGGCGGGGTGGCGGCGGGCACCGGCCCGAAAATCGACCAGGAGCAGGTGGCCTCCCGACCGCTGGCCGCCATCCTCAAGGGGCTGACCACCCCCGGGGCCTGGCGCACCGGGCAAGTGGCCATGAGCGCCAGGGACTTACTGAGCGGCATTGCCAGGGCCCAGGAGCTGACGGCCAGCGGCGGGGTGGATAACTTCGCCGGCATAAGCCGCGATTACGTCAACCTCGGCCTGCGCTTCGGCTACCACTTCAACCTCATCGACAGCTACTGCTGCGAACAGGCCGCCAACAACCACCTCTACTTCCGCTTCGTGGGCGGGGCCGCCGACCTGACCAAGCGTTCACGACGGCTGCAGATGATGGAGCTGGTGCTTGCCGAGTACGGCTTCATGTCCAAGAGCAAGGGCGACCTCCTCATCGCCCGCGTCTCCCACCTCGAACAAGACGAGCTGCTCCGCCTCCTGGAGATGGCGGGCCGCCTGATCGCCTTCACCCGCCAGCTCGATGCCGAGCTGGTGAACCAGGAGGACATCGACCTCTACGCCAAACGCTTCCTGGCCGGCGACTTTTGACCTCCTTCCCCCGGGCGGTGCCAAGCCCGGACCCGATACCGCGGCCTCTAATGTTCGTACCTTAGGGCATCGATTGGGTTCAGCCGCGAGGCCTTCCAGGCCGGGTACAAACCAAAAAGCAGGCCCACCAGCCCGGAAACCATTACCGCCGCCAGCATGGCAGGCAGGGAGAAGATGGTCGGCCAACCCAGGATGGCGGTAACCGCCCAGGATACGCCCCGGCCCAAGGCGATTCCCGCCCCGCCGCCTGCCAGGCAGAGCAGGGCGGCCTCCGCCAGGAACTGCTTCCGTATGTCACTCGCCTTGGCGCCCACCGCCATGCGCAGACCGATTTCACGCGTGCGTTCGGTAACCGCAACCAGCATGATATTCATGATGCCAACTCCCCCGACCAGCAGGGAAATCAAGGCCACGACCAGGAGCAGGTTGCCGATCAGGCGGGTGGAGGCGGCCAGGTTTTCAGTGATTTCCGTCCAGTCGCGGATGCGGAAGTCATCAGGCGCTGAGGCTGGGGTTTGATGCCGCTCGCGCAACAGGGCCGTGATCTGCCGCTTCAACTCCGGCAGTTGCTGGGCGGAGTCGGCGGCCACAAATATGTCATCC
This sequence comes from Deltaproteobacteria bacterium, assembly GCA_021789795.1. GTDB lineage: Bacteria > Desulfobacterota > Desulfobulbia > Desulfobulbales > VMSU01 > VMSU01. The sequence goes on from JAJYJA010000107.1 coordinate 8,064, forward strand.
ACATCGGTAAAGCGCGTCAACAGCGGGAAATCCATGAGTTGCGCGGCTGACTCGTCCGGGTAGAGTGGCATTTGCTGGCCGGGATAGAGCTTGGTTAACGAGGCCATCTCGCTTACATCCGTCGTCGCGGTGATTTGCTGGGCCGCCGCCGATTGCCGCAAGCCTATGAGCCGGAATTTTAGGGTAGTCCACGGCACCAGCAACACATCGTCCATGTCCCGGCCAAGGGCGTTGGCGCCCTTTTGGGCCAGCAACCCGACCAC
>JAJYJA010000108.1 GCA_021789795.1 Deltaproteobacteria bacterium
ACGGAAAGGCTCCTTCGGGTTGGAGGCGGAAGGCGGGCTCATTCCCCGCCCCGGATGGCCTCGTAAGGCTCCAGGGTGGCGGCGCGGATGGCCGGGCCCAGGGCGGCGAAGACCCCGGTCAAGAGCGACATCATAAGGCAGATGCCGCTCAGACCCAGGAAACGCATGGCGCTGGGCCAGAGATGGGGGATGTTGAGGCTGGCGTAGATCGCGTCCTTGAACAGGTACAGCACCCCGCCGCCCAGCGCTACCCCCACCAGGCCGCCGGCTAAAGAGAGGATCGCCGCCTCCAGGATGATGAGGCGGAAGACGTGGCCCTTTCGCGCCCCCATGGCCCGGAAGATTCCCAGCTCCCGCCGCCGTTCGTTGACGATCATCGAGAACACCACCCCCACCAGCACCACCGCCATGACCCAGAGGATCAGGCTCACCGAAAGCACGCTGCGCATCAGGATGAAGAGCTGCTGGCGCACCGAGGCGATGATATGGTTGGTGACGATGGCCTTGACCCCGTCCACCTTCGCCTGGATGAAGAGCGCCACCCGGTCTGGGCTGATATCGGGATCCACCTGCACCAGGACCGTGGACACCTTGTCCTTGGGGATGGAGGCGGCGATGACGCTGTTTTCCCCGGAGTGGGCCAGGATGCGGTCGATGCCGGCGTAGGAGAGGAAGACCGAGTTGTCGATGAAGTCGATGCCGGTCTCCTCCAGCATGCCCACGATCTTGAAGGGCTGGTCGAAGAAGTTGACCGTGAAGCCGACCGCGTAGGCCGTGATTCCCCGGCCCATGATCACCTCGTCCGCCTTCAGGGGCCGCCCCAGGTTGCTGGTCAGCCAGGGCTTGATGGTGAAGTCGTGCTCCGGGTCAAAGCCGATCAGGAACAGGTCGCTGATGTCGCAGCACTGGTAGGGGGCGGATTTTAAAAAGAGCTGGCTGGTGACCTCGCGCACCCCGCGCACCTGGCGCACCTTGTCCACCACCGACTTGTCCATGTAGAACTTGGAGGGCTTGCCGGAGAGCAGGGCGGAACGGGCCGCCGCCTCCGCCTTCTCCGGCACCACCATGATGTCGGCCCCCAGACGGGCGGTGCCCCGTTCCAGGCTCTGCTCCACCGAGTCCATGATGGTGGTGACGCTGAACAGGGTGGCCGCCACCACCATCACCGCGGCGATGATGGCCAGGCTGCGGAACAGCTTGCGGCTCAAGTTCTTGCGGGCTAGGGCGGTGATCTTCCAAGCCATAGACTTCCTCCCATAAAAAAAGGGGGAGAGAATGCCTCCCCCCCTCTTATATAGCCAGTGCGCGACTGGCTGACAAGCTTATTTCAGCTCCGCGCAGGCCGGGGTTTCCTTGCCGATGGCCTGGGCCTGGGTTTCCATCTCCACGCCCTTGGGCATCTCCTTGCGGTCCCAATCCACCACCACCCCGCACAGGAAGGGCTTGCTGTTGTCGCTCTCCTCCGGGATCTCCACCTTGTTGACCCCGTGACAGGACTTGCAGGCCGAATAGACCTTGACCACCCGCTTGGTCTTGGTGTTGATCACCATCAGGGCCGAGTCGTCCTGTTCCGGCATCTGGCGCACCGCGGCGATGGCGTAGGCGCCGTCCGGGGTGAAGGTGACATCGTGGGGGTTGCCGCCGGTGATGATGAAGTCAACCACCTTGTTGGTCTTCAGATCCACGATGGAGATGCCGCCGGGGCTGGCGCCCGCCGCCGCGTAGCCGACCCCGATGGCCTTGCCGCCGGCCAGCTCGTTGCCCTCCGACTGCCAGAGTTGGGTGCCGTCCGGGGTGATGTTGGCGCGGTGGATGAAGTTGCCCACCTTGTCGATCTTGCCGATCACCTTCTTGGTGGCCACGTCAACGATGGATATGAAGCCGCCCGGCATGTCGGAGACGTAGCACAGCTTGCCGTCTTTGGAGAAGTTGATGCCGCAGGTGGACTTGGAGACCGGGAAGCTGTCCACCAGCTTGTGGGTCTTGGGGTCGTAGATATAGGTCTTGCCGTCCTTCATGTCCGAGACCCAGATGGTGCCGTCCGGGGCGTAGTGGGAGCCGCAGTGCTTCTGACCCAGCTTGGTCCACTCGGTCTGCTTGCCGGTATCGATGTTGATCTCCTTGGCGTAGCCGTCCAGTGAGAAGTTGTACAGGGTCTTGCCGTCCTTGCTCAGGGTGATGGCGTCCGACGGCTTGCCGTGCTGGTATCTGCCCACCGCGCCGGTGGCCAGGTCAACCACCGCCACGTGCCCGCCATGCCCCTGCACGAAGGCGATGCCTTTGAGTTCCAGGGCGCTTGCGGCCCGGATACCGGTAAAGGCCAGAGCCATTGTCGCGAACGCAGCCAAAATCTTCTTCTTCATGTGTTCCCTCCCTTCGATGTTGGATAGATGGACAAAAGGCCTCTCGCCCCTTCTCGCCATGAGATCTGGCAACCAGCCCGCCCTCTTGTTTTGCCCCTCACGGCCCCGTGCCGGGCAATCCTGTAAAACCTTGCCTGTGATCGGCAAGCGCCGCCTGCGACACTTTGCCGCATTGTTTTTATCTTTGCCCCCGGTTAACTTGGGGGTCATAATCGGGGAATCCGTCAACCAGGAGGAGAGAGGCGAAAATCATCTGACCTGGCAAATATTACCGCCCGGATAACGCCCAGCCTTCACCTCGTCAGCGCAACCACAAGTACCCAACCACAAGTACCACGGTGTGGTGTCTGACACTTAAACCACGGGAAAATTTTTTGTCAAACAAATTTTTCCCGTGGGCACTATTTTTTTGTACCACTCAGTGTCATCATTGTTGCCCCCCCGGCTGGTACAGATTGTCTGCTTATAACCTGTTCCTTTCCTTGATTCAAGGCTATATTTTACCTCCCAAAATTTAAGAATTCTATTATTCTCTTGCGTACTGACGCATCCGCGTCCGGCCCGCCTGGCCGATAGCCGCCTGGCGTCTCCGGTGGGGTCGCAGATATTTGGTTGCCTTGCCGATAAATATCGTTATGATGAGGCATGACTGGTCGTCGGCGCCAGGCACCCGGAAATGAGGTAAGCCAGTGAGGATAACCTATTATGGACATTCGTGTTTTCTCCTTGAGACCAGCAAGGCAGCATTGCTGATCGACCCCTTTCTGAGCGGTAACCCCAAGGCCCCTTGCGGTCCGGACGATTTGACGCCGGACTATATTCTGGTCACCCACGGCCACGGAGATCACCTGGGCGACACGGTGGCCATTGCCCGTCGCCGGTCGGCCACCGTGGTCTCCACCTTCGAGGTCTGCAATTGGCTGGGCCAGCAGGGGGTGAGCCGCTGTCACGCCCAGCATCTGGGCGGAGGCTTTGCACATCCCTGGGGCCGGCTGCAACTGACCTTGGCCCTGCACGGCTCGTCCATGCCCGACGGCAGCCACGGCGGCAACCCCTGCGGCCTGCTCCTGGCCGTGGACGGCAAGACCATCTACCACGCCGGGGACACCGGACTTTTTTCGGATATGCAGCTGATCGGCGAGGGTGGTCTCGACCTCGCCCTGCTGCCGATCGGCGACAATTACACCATGGGCCCGGACGCCGCCCTGCGGGCGGTTAAGTTCCTACGGCCCGTTACGGTTATCCCCATGCATTACGACACCTTCCCGGTTATCCGGCAGGACGCCAGGGCCTGGGCCGGCCGGGTGGAGGCGGAGACCAGGGCGCGGGCGGTTGTCTTGGCCCCTGGGGACACCTGGACGCTGTAAGAGTGCCCGATCTCTCCCTACTGCCTATTGACAGGCCGGATATTTTGTAATACTTCGATGCCAACCATGCGGTTTGCTTTTTAAGGAAGAGCAAGGAGAGCGCCATGCCACGCCGGTCAGGACTGTTCATCATCCCCCTTGCCCTGTGGCTCTGGACGGCGACGGCCAGGGCCGACGACGGGCGGTACTTAGACAACCAGGACGGCACCGTCACCGACACCAAGCAGGGCCTGATGTGGCAGAAGGGCGACGACGGGGTGGAGCGCTCCTGGAAGGAGGCGGTTGACTACTGCGCCAGCCTCGACTTGGCCGGCCATAAGGACTGGGCCCTGCCCAAGTCCTACCAGCTCGAGGCCCTGATCGACACCTCCCACTCCCCGACTATCGACCCCGTATTTTCGCTCAAACCGTCCTACTACTGGACGGACACCGGCAGCACCAGCAGCGACAACACCGCGAAATACGTCAATTTCTTCTACGGTAACTCCTACACCTACAACAAGGACAACCCCTACTACTCGCTCTGTGTGCGGCAGGCGGAGACGCCGGTCGGCGGAAAACTGGCGGCGGTCTTTGCCGGGATGCCGGCCAAGGGCAAGGCGTTGACCATCCACTTCACCCCCACCATCACCGGCGGCAAGACCCCCTACTTCTGCGACTGGGAATTCGGCGACGGGGGTGAAAGCAGCGCCAACGACCCGACTCACACCTTTGCCAAGGAGGGCAACTACCAGGTGGTGCTCACCGTCTCCGACAACGCCGGGGCGGTGGTGGCGGCCACCCAGAACCTCACCCTGCCGCTGCCGGAGATCTCCGGGGCCGCTCCGGCCTCGCCGGAGGCCAAGGCCGGCCAGGAGGGCGGCGCCTCGCCTTCGGCCAGCGGCCAGACCGAGGCCCCAGCCTCCTCGCCCTCCGTCCCGGCGGCGGGCGGGCCCCAGGGGTTCCTGGACGTCCTGGCCAGCGGCCAGGGGGAGCCTGTTAAAGATGGCGCCCTGGGGCATGGCCTCCTGGCCTACGCCTTTGCCAACGCCATCGCCGGCAACGACGGCGACCAGAAGCCCATCTCGCGGGCCAGCGATTTGCAGGCCAACCTCGGGCAGGCGATAGCCACCCTGTCGCACGGCCAGCAGACCCCGGAAATCACCAGGGATGGCGACGATTTCCCGGTTTGCTCGGCCAAGGGTAGCACCTATGTGCTGACCATCGGCATCAGCCACGACCTGGCGGGCACCGCCCTGTCCGCCCCCGAGCAGGATGCGGAGTTGATCCGCAAGTCGCTGGAGAAGACCTGCCCGCGCATCCAGACCATGATCCTGAAGGGCGAACACGCCAACCGCCGGGATGTCGTCGCCGCCTTGCAGCAGGTCGGGACCATGGTCAAGGCCGAGGACAGCCTGGTGCTCTATATCGGGGCCGCGGGCGGCAGGGATGGCGGGCGCCTGAACTGGTACGTGAACGACTCCAGCAAGGAGATGCCCTGGTTCACCGGCATCCAGCACGACGACCTCCTGGCCATGCTCAAGACCCTCACGGTGCGCGACGTGGTGGTGCTGGAGGAAAAAAATAAAGCGGATCAAGCAGATAAGGATAGCTCGCCCGCCCCGTCAACCACCAACTGAAACTAACACCGAGACCACCATGGATCAGCCACCGCTTAACACCGCCCCCGCCGGCCAGAGGATCGTGGACGGCAATTTCTCTCAGCACCTGACCCGCCGGGTCAGGGAAAGGCTCGCCGAGCTCAGGGCCTTCAGCCAGATCAACCCCCCGGTCATCCCCTACCTGTGCGCCTGGCAGCAGCACGACAAGGTGATCTGGTACGAGTTCGCCGGGGAGGGATTTTGCAGTCTCCTGGGCTGCGACTGCCAGGGCCTGGCCGAGGCGATGCGGGAGGCGATCGTGGATCGCCGGGTTTACCGCTACGTCGATCCCGAGCACCGGGTGGAGGAGAAGATCACCACCCGCGACGAGTTGCAGGGTGCCTGGCGGGGCTTGCGGCAGGAGGTGGAGAGGAGCGGCTCGCTGGAGGCCATCTACAAGGTGCGGCTCTCCGAGGACAAGCACCTGTGGCTCAAGGATCAGGCCAGCATCGAGCTGTTCGCCGAGGACGGCGTCTGCCTGTCCACCGGCTTTCTCACCGATGTCTCAAAGGAGATGGAGTTAAAGGACCTGTTCGAGAAGATCGGTTACATCGACGAATTGACCAAGCTGCCCAAGCGCTCCATCCTCGACCGGATGCTGGAGGTGAATATCGGCAACTTCCAGCGTAGCAACATCGCGGACTTCGTGATGATGATGATCGATGTCGATCACTTCAAGCAGGTGAACGACAACCACGGGCACCTGGCAGGGGATTACGTCCTGGCCAATCTCGCCGAGGTGATGACCGCCACCACCCGCAAGCAGGACGAGATCGGCCGCTACGGGGGCGAGGAGTTCTACGGCTTCACCATCGGCGATATCGAACTGGGGATCAACTTTGCCGAGCGCTTGCGCAAGAACGTCGAGCGGAGCCGTTTCGTCTACCAGGGACAGAATATCCCGGTCACCATCTCCATTGGCCTGGTGGCGGCGAGCGAGCTGGGAGAGCCCAGAAACCTGACCGCCGATCAGTTGATCTTCACCGCCGACAAGCGTTTGTACGCCGCCAAGCACGCGGGCCGCAACCAGGTAGCGTCAAAATAATGGGAGGAAAGTAATGGAGCTTGACGAGATAGTGCGCTTTCACGGCCATCTCTGTCCGGGGCTGGCCCTGGGCTTTAGGGTCGCCAACTGCGCGGTTAAGGAGCTTGGCCTCTCCCGCTCCGCGGACGAGGAGCTGGTGGCGGTGGTCGAAAACAAGTCCTGCGCCGTGGACGCCATCCAGATGATCACCGGCTGCACCGCCGGCAAGGGCAACCTCATCTTCCGCGACTACGGCAAGCAGGTGTACACCTTCTTCCGCCGGGGCGACGGTCAGGCGGTGCGGCTGGCGGTGCGTTTCATCCCGCCGCCCGAATCCCCGGAGGAGACGGCGGCCTGGGCCCGTTACCGGGCCGGCGACGAGTCGTCCGAGGTCACGAGCCTGGTTAGTCGCCGCAAGGGCGAAAAGACCCGCGCCATCCTGGCCGCCAGCGATGAAGAACTGTTTACCGTCTCCCGCCCCAGCGAGCCTCCGCCGTCCGAGGCCCAGATCCATCCCACCGTGACCTGCGCCGTCTGCGGCGAAATGGTCATGGAGCCCAAGACCCGCCGCGACCCGCGCGGTCTGGTCTGCATCCCCTGTTCCCAAAAATCATAGCTCAGCCGCCGTTACTCGCCTCCTTGCCGCCCGCCGGGCGCCGGCACTTGTCCGGGGCGTAGGGGTGATAGGCCGGGTCGCTCAGCCGCGGGTGGCAGGGCAGACAGGTGCCGACGGTCAGGATGCGGGACAGCTCCTTGGCGTTGAAGGGCCGCAGGTTGGGCCGGAAGCTCTTCTGGAGCGGCACCCCGTCGATGGTGACAAAGGCGTCCAGCCGCGGGGTCTCTCCGGCCTGGGTCTGCAGGGGCTGGCTGGCTGGCTCGAAATGCCAGCTCCCCCCTTTCTTCCAGACGGTTCCCAGTCCCAGACCCAGCGATTTGGGGGCGGTGTGGCAGTCGGCGCAGCCTCGGCCCTTGGCCTGGGTGGTGTGCGGGTCGATGGCCGCCATGGTGAAGGAGTAAAAGGCCCCCTCGGCCTGGCCCTGCTTCCCTTGCAGGGTGACCACGTCCTGGCAGCCGGGGGTGACGGGCATGACCCGGTCGTTCCACAGCCCCAGGGCCGGTTGTTCGTAGCGGATGTAGGAACGGCCCTCCGACCACCAGCCGGGGGTCTCTTTCAGGGTGAGCTTGTCGAGATGGGTCTCGGCCTGATCGCGGTTCGCGTGGCAGCCGTAGCACTGCGGCACCCAGGTGGAGTGGCAGGCCTGGCAGGTGAGGCGCTGGTGGCCGGAGTAGTCGCAGGCCTCGGGCCGGGGCGGATTAAGCGGGTGCCGCTTGCCGTCCAGTTTGCCCACCAGCACCGGCAGGCTGTCCTTGAAGTCGATATTGTTGAGCTTGTTTTTTTTGTTGGTGATTCCGGGCCGGCCCTTGGTGTGGCAGGTGGTGCAGCTGATCTCCAGTTGCTCCTCGAAGTGGGCGTAACGCTTGCCGTCGCCCATGACCTCGTTTCTGGTGTGGCAGTCGATGCAGGCCAGGCCCTTGGTGAAGTGTACGTCCGGCGGCAGGGAGAGGGCGAAACGGTCGCCCGGCAGGCGTTTGGGTGACATCTGGCCGTGCTCGATCGGCGCCCCGGAGCCCTCGGACTCGTACTGCCCGGTGTAGGAGATGCCGATCCGGCCCGAGCGGTTGTGGCATCGGACGCAGTTCTCCACCGGGATCTTCTTGGTGATTAGGGGGTGGGATTTCTTCTTGCCCGGCGGTGGCGGGGCGGGGTTCTTCTGGTGGTGGCAGGCGGTGCAGCCGCCGCCCTTCTTGGCCAGGAAGCCGGGCAGGTCGTGCTTTTGCTTCCAGAGGTGGCAGGTGGCGCAGAGCTTGCGGAAATAGTCGAGCGCCAGCGAGGTCTGGCCGGTCTTGATCAGCTGCTCGACCGTG
>JAJYJA010000109.1 GCA_021789795.1 Deltaproteobacteria bacterium
GCAGAATTGGCACCGGCTGTGGGCCGTAACTATTCAGCCGCGCCCCAGATGCGCGAAACCAGCCGGCGAGCTATACTTTCGGTATGTGAGCCGGCTGGTGACAAAGCAGATGGGTGCGGCTGGATAGTTACTGATTTTGTTTGGTGACCCCTACGGGGTTCGAACCCGTGTTACCGGCGTGAGAGGCCAGCGTCCTAGGCCGCTAGACGAAGGGGCCGCATAGCGCGTTAAAGGGTCTTCTTTAAATGATCGTCGCCGGTTTGTCAAGGCCAAGTTGCGGAACGGGAACCAAATGTCCTCTGGCGGCCGGGGCTCAGTCGTTGTGCAGCTCGGCGTGGATGCGCCTGAACTCACCCTCGTTGGCCAGGAAGGCCTCGACCATCTCGGGGTCGAAGGAGGCGCCCCTTTCGTTGGTGATGATCTCAATCGCCGTCTCGTGGGAGAAGGGCTCCTTGTAGCAGCGTTTGGAGGTGATGGCGTCATAGACGTCGGCCAGGGACACCAGCCGGGCGGAGAGGGGGATCTCCAGGGCCTTCAGACCGTTGGGGTAGCCGGCCCCGTTCCACTTCTCGTGATGGTAGTAGGCGATCTCCTTGCCGATGGACAGAAACGACTGGCCCCGCATCTGGGAGTCCACCGCCGAGAGGGCGTTGCCCCCCAGGATGACGTGGGTCTTCATCACCTCGAACTCCTCGGGCGTCAGGCGGCCCGGCTTGAGCAGGATCGAGTCCGGGATGCCGACCTTGCCGATGTCGTGCAGGATCGAGGAGTGGTACAGGTCCTCGACGTAGTCGCTGGTGATATAATCTTGATATTCTTTTCTTTTTGCCAGCTCTTCCGCCAGCACCTTGGTGTATTCCCGGATTCGCTCCAGATGGCGTCCGGTGTCGTTGTCCCGGTACTCGGCGAGCTTGGCCAGCCCCAGGATGGCGCCGGTGCGGGCCTCCTTGACGTTCTTCAGGCTCTCGATCACCTGCCGTTCGAGCAGGCGCTGCTCGGTCACGTCCCGGACGATGCCCCGGAAGCCGGTGGTCTTCTGGGTGGCGTCGGTGGAGATCGAGGCCGAGAACTCCACGATCCGTTTAAGTCCGCCCCGGGAGTTCAGGTCGCACTCCACATGTTTGGCGGGATGGCCGTTTTTCAGGGTCTGGCGCAGGCTCTCCTCGAAGCGGGCCGCGCTCTCCGGGGTCATGGTCTGCCGCAGGTCAAGCCCGGCCAGATCGCGGCGGAAGACGGCGAAGATGCCCACCGCCGCGTCGTTGTAGAAGGTCAGCCGGTGCTCGAGGTCGATCTCGTAATAGCCCTCCTCGATGCTTTCCAGGAGGGAGCGGTAGCGATCCTCGCTGCCGCGCAGGGCCATCTCCGCCTTGCGGCGCTGCTTGATGTTGTACTGGGCGTGGGAGCCGAAGAAGATGAACAGCACCAGCACCGCCCCCCGGTTGTAGAAGTCGTAGATGTCCCGGCCAAACAACAGCCCGGAAGTGCTGAATTCCCCGGTGGAAAACATCTGGATCACCGCCTGGAAGAGCCAGAAGAAGATGGCCATGCCGATGCCGATCCAGAGCATGGAGTCGGCAAAGGATTCAGTGGGTGAATTTTCTTTTTTCATGTTTCGTGCTCCTGAAGACAAGCTTCCCGTCGGCCAGCGGCGGTGGTCCCTCTCCCTGTCTTGGAGAGGCAGGGGGGAAGGTTAGTTTGGAAAGAGAATTTAAAAGGAGGGAGAAGAGGAAAAAATCAGCCGGCCCGTACCTCCGGGGCCTCGCCCCGCACCTGCCGGATGACTTCCGCCAGGTCGGAGAGCTGGTAGGGTTTGGCGATGGCGGCCTTGAAGCCGTAATCGCGGCAGTGGGACATGATCTGATCCTCCGAGTAGCCGCTGGAGGCGATGATCCGGGCCTGGGGGTCGAGTTTCAGTATCTCCTCCGTCGCCTCCCTGCCGCCCATGCCGTTGGGCACGCTTAAGTCCATGAACACCATCTCCACCGGCTGCGGGCCGGCCATTGCCTCCCGGTAGAGGTCAATCGCCTCCGCCCCGTCCTTGGCCAGCAGCACCTGATAGCCCAGGTGGGAGAGCATGGCCTGGGCCACGGTCTGCACCATCAGGTCGTCGTCCATGACCATTACTTGCCGGCCCTGGCCCTGGGGCAGCGGCGTGGTCGCGGCCAGCCGTTCCTCGGCCTGGGAGTTTCTGAGGGCGGGCAGGTGGATGGTGAAGGTGGCGCCCTCGCCGGGCGCGGACTGGACGCTGATCGCCCCGTCGTGCTTGCTGATGATCCCGTGGCAGATGGCCAGACCCAGGCCGCTGCCCTGGGCCTTGGTGGTGAAGTAGGGGTCGAAGATGCTGTTGATGATCTCGGGCGGGATGCCCGGCCCCGAGTCGCAAACCGTGATTTCCAGGTAGTCGCGATCAGCGGCCAGGGTGGGCGGCAGCGTGGTCCCGGCCTTGAGGTTGCGGCCCCGCACGGTAATCGAGCCGCCCTCGGGCATCGCCTGGCAGGCGTTGATGATCAGGTTCTGGAACACCTGGCCGATCTGGCCCTTGTCGATCTCGGCCAGCCACAGGTTGGGCGGGAAGTCGTAGGCGCAGCGCACCGCGATCTCCCTGAGGACGAAGCCCGTGGTCTCCCGGATCAGTTCGGCGATGGCGGTTGGCCGCCGCACCGGCTCGCCGCCCTTGGAGAAGGTCAGGAGCTGGCGGGTCAGGTCCTTGGCCCGCAGGGCGGCCTTCTCCGCCTCGGAGATCAGGGCCTGGGCCTTGCCGTTGGCGGGCAGTATTTCGCTGGCCAGGTTAAGGTTGCCGATGATGGCGGTGAGCAGGTTGTTGAAGTCGTGGGCGATACCCCCGGCCAGGATGCCCACTGACTCCAGTTTCTTGAGCTTGAGAAACTCCTGTTCCAGCCGGGTCTGGCTGGAGGTATCGCGGAACACCAGCGCCACCCCGATGATCTCCCCGGAGTGGTCGCGAATGGGGGCCGCGCTGTCGGCGATGCTCCGTTCCAGGCCGTCCCGGCGGATTAAGACTGCCTGGTTGGCCAGGCCGGTGGCCTGGCCGGTCTGCATCACCCGCTCCACCGGGCTGGCTATCGCCTCGCGGGTCTGGGCGTCCACTACCTTGAAGACCTCTAAGAGCGGACGGCCCGCCGCCTCCTCCTGGCGGAAGCCGGTTATCTCCTCTGCCGCCGCGTTTAATAGCGCCACCCGGCCCTCGGTGTCGGTGGTGATTACCCCGTCGCCGATGCTCCGCAAGGTTACGGTCAGCTTCTCCGTCTCCTCGACCAGGGCCTTTTCCGCCAGCTTACGGGCGGTGACGTCCCGCACCAGCTCGATGCCGGCGACGATCTCGCCGTTGGTGCCGCGCAGGGGCGAGGCGGTGATCTCGACGTGCCGGGTGCCGCCATCGGGGCGGCGGCCCGTCCGTTCGGCGCTGTGGATGCCGCCGTCCTCGAAGCTCTTGGCCACCGGACAGCCGGGACAGGGACTCTCCTGGTTGCCATAGGCCCGGTAGCAGAACTCGCCGGCCCGGTCGCCGATGAAGCCCTGGTGGATTTCGTTTTGATAAAGCACCCGGAAGTCGCGGCCCTGGATGCTGACCCCGTCGCCCAGGGCCGCCAGGATGGCCTTGTTCTTCTCCTTCTCCGCCTCGGTCTGGGCCAGGGCGCTTTCCAGCTCCCTCTCGGCCAGCTTGCGGGCCCCGATGTCCTGGACGGCGATGGTCACCCCCGCCTCCTCGCGGGCCGGGTCTAGCCAGGCGGTGCAGAGGAGGATGTCGAGGCGGGAGCCGTCTTTTCTGCGCCATCGGGTCTCCATGACGCTGCGCCGGTCGCGCTTGAGCTGCGCCGCCTGGGCCATCCGCCACTGCTGGAAGGTTGCCTCGTCGGGATATAGGCGCCCCAGGGTCAGGCCGTTTAGCTCCTCGGGCGGGTAGCCGGTCAGCTCGGCGAACTGCTGATTGAACCACACCAGGCGGGAGCCGACCGCCAGGCCGATGCCGTTGGGGGCCGAGGTGAGGATGCTCTGCAAGAGGGAGTTTTGTTCCGTAAGCTCCTGGGTGCGGCTGCCCACCACCCTGGCCAGGCAGCGGCGCCACAGGAGCGTTCCCCCCAGCCCTAGGAGCAAGAGGACGGCGGGGAGTCCGGCGATCCACAGGAACCTATGGCGGGGGAGCCGCCAGCCGGTCTCGCTGGGTAGCCAGCGGTCGTGGATCTCCCGGCGTTCCTCGGGGGTGATGCTGGCCAGGCCGGCGTCCAGGATGTGATGCAAGATGGGCCAGTCCTTGAGGGAGGCGAAGGCCAGGCCGTAGGTCAGGTCGATGTTATGCTCCACCCTGAGACTGGTTAGCCCCTCCCGTTCGGCCAAGGCGTTGGCCGAGGCGGTGTCGATCAGCAGGGCCTCCACGTTTTTGAAGGCCACCGCCCGCAGTCCGGCGGCGGCGTCCCTGACCGGCACCAGCCGCAGTTCGGGGTAGGCCTGTTTGAGGTAGTCGTAGGTGAAGTCGCCCTCCACGGCGGCGATGGGCCGGTCGCGCAGGGTTTCCAGGGTCAGGTGCTCGAGCGAATCGCTGTGCACCACCAAGGCGGCGGTCAATTCCAGGTAGGGGCGGGTGAACAGCAGGTATTGCAGCTTGTCTGGCGAGGGGGTGGCGGCGGACACGATGGCCACCTGTCCGGCTTTGGCCTTGGCCAGGCCGTCTTGCCAGTTGCTGAGCTTGAGGACGGTGAATTTGCAGTTTAGCCGCCTCTCCAGCAGGTGCAGGTAGTCGGCGGTCAGCCCCATGAACCGGCCCTGGGCATCGAAGTACTCGATGGGGGCGTAGCCGGGATGGGGGACGATGACCAGTTCCCGGCCATGATCCTTAAGCCACTGGCGTTCCTTGGGGCTTAAGTGGGGCACGTCCCCGGCGTCCTGGCGGCAGGAGCCGGTCAGGAGCAGGCAGAGGAGGGAGAGCGCGGCCAGAGCGGCCTTAAGCCGCGATGATTGGAGGTGGTTCGGGGTCAGCATCTCGGTCCGGGAGGCTGGCATTCGTGTGCCGGACGGGGATGGCCGCCGGTACTGATATTCAACTGCTGCGATAAAATCATAGTCGCCGGTGGGGCCAAAATCAATAGGGGAATGGCGGGGGGATGCAGATTGCCGTCTCGGCCGGCGGGGGAGATTTTATTGTTTTGAAATTTGGCCGCCGATTCGTTATGGTGGCGGGGTGTTGATGCCGCCCGGGGCCGAGCGCGGCCCCGGGCGGATTTTTGCAAAGCCACGGGGGGAGGGAGATGGGCGAGACGATTGGTTTTATCGGCGGGGGCAAGATGGCTGAGGCCTTGATTTGCGGGATCCTCAAGGCGGGATTGCGGGGGGCGGATGGGCTGGCGGCGGTCGATCCCGACCCCGGACGCCGGGAGGCGCTGGCCTCGGGCTATGGCATCCGGGTGTACGCTCAGGCCGCCGACTTCGTGGCCGATTGCGCAACCGTGATCCTGGCGGTCAAGCCTCAGGTGATGGGGCCGGTGCTGGCGGGGTTGAAGGGGCTGCTCTCCGCCCGCCACCTGGTGATCTCCATCGCCGCCGGCATCCCGCTTTCCTTTTTGGAGACCAACCTGGCCGGCTGTGATTGCCGGCTGGTGCGGGTGATGCCCAACACCCCGGCCCTGGTGCAGGAGGCGGCCTCGGCCTTGAGCGCCGGCCGGCTGGCCACCGGCGAGGACCTGGCCACGGCCCGCCGCCTCTTCGACGCCGTGGGCCGGACGGTGGTGCTGCCTGAGTCCTATCTGGACGCGGTGACCGGGCTTTCCGGCTCCGGGCCGGCCTACGTCTTCGCCTTCATCGAGGCCATGATCGACGCCGGGGTCAAGGTGGGTTTGAGCCGGGCCGACGCCCAGCTCCTTACCCTCCAGACCGTGCTCGGCTCGGTCAGGCTCGCCTTCTCGACCGGGCTTGGCCCCGCCGAGCTGAAGGCGATGGTCACCTCGCCGGGCGGCACCACCATCGCCGGGCTGCACGTCCTGGCCCGGGCCGGGTTCGGTGGCGTGGTCATGGACGCGGTGGAGGCGGCCACCTGGCGTTCCCAGGAACTGGGCGGCGGCAAGTAAGGCCGGCCTCGTGGACGACGCCATCAGCTTCAGGCCCAGTTGCCGGCCATGACGATCAGCAAGGTCGGCATCATCCGGCGGGTGGGCTCGGACGGGCCTAGGGCCATGGCCGAGGAACTGGTCGCCTGGCTGGCGGGTCAGGGCGTCCAGACGGTGATCGACGAGGTGCGCCCCGATCTCGACCTCCTGGTCATCCTGGGCGGCGACGGCACCCTGCTGCACGTGGCCGATCAGGCCAGCCGGCAAGGGATCCCGGTGGTGGGAATAAATTTGGGGGACCTGGGATTTCTGACCGAGGTGGGCCGGGAAGAACGCTACCCGGCCCTGGCCGCCATCCTGGCGGGTGACTTCGTCGTCGAGCGGCGGATGATGCTCAAGGCCAGGCTGGTCGGCGAACAGGGGCCGAGCGACTGGCAGTACGCCTTAAACGACGTGGTGATCAGCAAGGGCAACCTGGACCGGCTGCTGCAACTGCCGACCTGGGCCGACCATGAGTTCATCACCAACTACCGGGCCGATGGCCTGATCTTCTCCACCCCCACCGGGGCCACGGCCTACAACCTGTCGGCGGGCGGGCCCATCGTCCATCCGGCCTTAGACTCCATCCTCCTAACCCCCATCTGCCCCTTCATGCTCGACAGCCGCCCGGTGCTACTCTCCCCGGAGACCCGGCTGACCTCTCGTCTGATCGCCCAGCGTCACACCGATGTCAAGGTGATCGTCGATGGCCGGATCGTCTGGGGGATGCAGGGCGACCAGGCGGTGGAGGTCATGGCCTCCGAGCGGGCCTTGAGCCTGATCGGCTCGCCGCGCAAGGGCTATTTCGAGATCCTGCGCAACAAGCTGGGCTGGGGCAGCCTGGCGGCCAAGGGGCCGGTCGTCGCCTAGGGCGGACTCACTCCTCCATCCCCCGTTTGATCTGGAATTTTTTAATCTTGTATTGCAGCAGGCTCTTGGTGATGCCCAGCCGTTTGGCGGCCTGGGTCTGGACGAAGCCGGTCTCCTCCAGGGCCTTTCTCAGCATCTTCTCCTCGATGTCGTTGAGCACGTCGTTCAGCTTGGCCTCGGGGGGGAGCTGATCGAGGTTCAGGTTGACCGGCGGGGCGTCGGCGCTGGCCAGGATGCCCGACATCGGCTGCACGTCCTCGGGCTCGATCACCGGGCCCTGGCAGAGCACCGTGGCCCGCTCGATGGTGTTCTCCAGCTCCCGGACGTTACCGTCCCAGGGCAGGGAGGCGAGCACCCGCAGGGTCTCCGGGGCGAGGGAGAGCCCCTCCTTGCCGCTTAGGCCCGCGTACTTGCGGACGAAGTGCTCGGCCAGGAGCGGGATGTCGTCGGCCCGTTCCCGAAGCGGCGGCAGGGGCAGGTGGATGACGTTTAAACGGTAGTAGAGGTCTTCCCGGAAGGCGCCCTGGGCCACCTCGTCCTTTAGATCCTTGTTGGTGGCGGCCACGATCCGCACATCGACCTGGATGGCCCGGCTGCCGCCCACCCGCTCGAAGCTCCGCTCCTGGATGACCCGCAGCAGCTTGGCCTGCAACAGTTGGGGCATGTCGCCGATCTCGTCTAAAAAGATGGTGCCGGTGTCGGCCAGCTCGAATTTACCCTTGCGGGTGGCCACCGCCCCGGTGAAGGCGCCGCGTTCGTGTCCGAAGAACTCGCTCTCCAGCAGGGCCTCGGGCAGGGCCGCGCAGTTGACCGCCACGAAGGGCGCTTCCCGGCGGGGGCTGTTGTAGTGGATGGCCCGGGCCACCAGTTCCTTGCCGGTGCCGGACTCGCCGGTGATCAGCACGTTGGCGGAGGAGGGCGCCACCCGTTCGATCAGGCCGTACAGTTGCTGCATCAGTTTGTTTTTGCCCACCAGTTGATCGAAGCGGTAGCGCTGGCTGACCTCCTGGCGCAGGCGCCGGTTGTCCCGAGCCAGGCTGTAGTGTTCGATGGCCTTGTGGACGCAGGCGAGCAGCTCGTCGTTGTTGAAGGGTTTGGTCAGGTAGTTGAAGGCCCCGAGCTGCATGGCCCGCACTGCCTTCTCCACCTCGCCGTAGGCGGTGATCATGATCACCGGCAGGGCCGGGTCGTGCTCCTTGACCGCCTCCAGCAGGGCGAAGCCGTCCATGCCCGGCATCTGCATGTCGGTGATGATCAGATCGAGGTCGCCATCGGCCTTGACCAGGCCCAAGGCCTGCTTGCCGTTGTCGGCGGTCAGGGTGTCGAAGCCCTCGTCGCGCAGGAA
>JAJYJA010000110.1 GCA_021789795.1 Deltaproteobacteria bacterium
TCCATCAGCAGCCGGACGTGCAGGGGCAGACGTTTGCCCATGCCCTGGAAGAGCACCGCAAAGCGGGGCAGGATGGTGGTGACCAGGATGATCACCGCCACCATCCCCACCACCAGCAGGATGGCGGGGTAGATGGCCGCCGAGACGATGAACTGGCGCAGCTCGTTAAAGGTCTGCTGGTACTCGGAGATCCTAAGCAGCATGGCGGGCAGGATGCCGCCCTCCTCGCCGGCCCGGACGATGCTGATGTACATGGGGGTGAAATGCGGGTAATCGGCCAGGGCCTCGGAGAAGGACTTGCCCTCTTTCAGCTTCCTCTCGATCTCGCCGGCGAAGTGCTTGAAGGCCGGCTTCTGGCTGTTCTGGCGCATGGTGCGGAGCGAGGCGTCCAGGGACAGGCCGGCATTCAGGAGCAGGGCGATCTGGGTGGTGAAGAAGTTTAAGTCCGTCTTGGTGAGCTTGTTCTTCCTGAAGGCGGCAAGCGACAACCCGATCCGCTTGGGCGCCCGGTAGGGCTTGATCTCCAGGGGCCGCAAACCCTGGCCCATCAGCCTTCGCGCCACCGCGTTGCGGTCGATGTCGTCGATGGTGCCCCGCTTGACCGAGTTGGCGGCATCCACCGCCGAGTAGCTATACAGGCTCATGCATGGCGCTCCTGGTCACCCGCACCACCTCGGAGTAGGTGGTGATCCCGTCCCTGACCTTCTGCAGGCCGTCGGCGTACATGGGGGTGAAGCCCTCGCTGTCGGCGATCCGGCGCAGGTCCAGGAGGTCGAGGCCCTGGGAGATGCCCTTGCCGAGTGCGTCGCTGATCTCCAGGAACTCATAGACCCCGATCCGGCCCACGAAGCCGGTGTTCGAGCAGGCCTCGCAGCCCCGGCCCCGGTACATGGTGAAGTCCTCCGCCTCGCTGCGGGTGTCCAGGAACTCGGAGATCTTGCCCCGGGGGCACTTGCACTCCTGGCAGATGCAGCGCACCAGGCGCTGGGCCAGGATGGCCCGGAGCGAGGAGGAGATCAGGAAGCGCTCCACCCCCATGTCGATCATCCGGGCCACCGCCGAGATCGAGTCGTTGGTGTGCAGGGTGCTGAACACCAGGTGCCCGGTGAGCGAGGACTGCACCGCGATCTCGGCGGTCTCCAGGTCGCGGATCTCGCCCACCATGATCACGTCCGGGTCCTGGCGGACGATGGAGCGCAGGCCCTTGGCGAAGGTCAGCTTGATCTCGGGCCGCACCTGGATCTGGTTGATGCCGTGCAACTGGTACTCCACCGGGTCTTCCAAGGTGATGATCTTGTTGGTGCCGGAGTTGATGTGGTTTAAGGCGCAGTACAGGGTGGTGGTCTTGCCGCTGCCGGTGGGGCCGGTGACCAGGATGATCCCGTCGGGGATGGAGATGATATTCTTGAAGCGCCGCTCCATCTCCGGCTGCATCCCCAACTGGTTCATCTCCAGGATGATGTTGCCCTTCTCCAGGATGCGGATCACCACCCCCTCGCCATAGACGGTGGGCATGGTCGAGACCCGCAGGTCCAGCTCCTTGCCCGAGATGCGGATGCCGATCTTGCCGTCCTGGGGCAGCCGCCGCTCGGCGATGTCCAGCCCGGCCAGGAGCTTGGTGCGGGAGACCACCGCCGCCTGCATGGTCTTGGGGGTGATCTCGTACTCGTGCAGGATGCCGTCGATGCGCAGCCGGATGTAGAAGCCCTCCTCGAAGGGCTCCATGTGGATGTCGCTGGCCCGCCGCTTGACCGCGGTGTCGATTAAGTTGTTGACGTACTTGATGACCGGGGCCTCGGAGGCCATGTCCTTAAGCTTGTCGATGTCCGCCGACTCCTCCCGCCCGATGCTGCCGTCGTCCAGGGTGTCCTCGGGGGTCAGGGCGTAATGCTCGTGGAGGATGGGCCGCAGCACCGGTTCGGTGGCGATCTGGACCTCGAAGTCGTCCCGAAAGAGCAGCTCGGCGGAGGAGAGGATGTCGCCGTCCAAGGGGTTGTTGGCCACCAGCAGCAGCTTGCCGGCCCGGCGGATCATGGCGAAGGGGTGCTCGCGGTGGAAGATCTTGGACAGCTCGATGGGCAGGAACTCGTCGATGGGGTCGGGCCGATAGACCTCGATCTCCACCTGCTCGGCCAGGGTCTCCACCAGATCCTGCTCGCTGATGAAGCCGAGCGAGATCAGAATCTCGCCCAAGCCCTGGGACACGGTCTCCATGTGGGCCAGGGCCCGGTCCAGCTCGCCCTTGGTGATCTTGCCCTTGTGCACCAGCAGTTCGCCGATGCGGCCTTTTTTCTTGAAGAATACCGAGTTGATCATGGGCAGATGGGGGGCGGGCCGTTGACCGTCCGGTCGGCGGGGGGCGTTTGGCCCTCAAGGGTATCGAGCAGCCGGGCCGCCATCCGGGCGTCGGTCTTGGCCAGGCGGGCGTAGATCGTCCGCGCCTCCCGCAGGTTGCCGAGCACCGTCTCCACGATCCCCAGGTTGAACAGGGCGCGCGAGAAGCCGGGCTCGATGCGCAGGGCCTCGCGGAAGGCGGCCTGGGCCTCGGGCCAGCGGTCTTCCGCCACCAGGGTGACTCCCAATTCAAAGCGGGCGTAGGCGAAGTCGGGCCGCAGCTCCACCGCCCGGCGCAGGACCGTCACCGCCTCGTCCCGGCGGCCCAGGGAGCGCAGGGCCAGGGCCAGGTTGCACTTGGTCAGGGCGTCGCCGGGCTTCAGGGCCGCGGCCTGGGACAGATGCCGCCGGGCCAGCTCGCCTTCGCCCAGCTTCAGGTGCGCGGCGCCCAGCAGGTCGTGGGCGTGGGCGTCGTCCGGTTGCAGCTCGAGCACCCGCTGATAGGCGGCCGCCGCCTCTTGCCAGTGCCCCAGGATGCTGTGACAGTAACCCAGGTTAAAGAGGCTGTCCCGGCAATCGGGGTGCTGGCGCAGGTGGTCGGCGAAAAAGACCAGCGCCTGCTCGTAATCCCCGGCCAAAAAGGCGCACTGGCCCTGGTGGGCGGGGTTGTCCAGGGCGTATTGAGGGCGGTCGGCCATGTGGTTCATGGTTGCAGAGGACAGAAGCCAGGGTTTCAGAAGCCAGAGCGCCTCTGGACATTCCACCATCTGTCATAATCACCATGTCAACCGGCCTTTGTCAAGGAATCGTTTGCCGAATGGGAGTTGCCGGGCAACCGGCGGCGCGCCTCCCAGACACGCCAGGGGCAACGGCCCGCTTGCCCGGTTGTGGCCACCGCCGTCCATCATCTTGCTGGTTGCCAGAGCGTCGGCCAGGGCGCGGGTGTTAATCCCAGGGCCTCTGGCCTCTTGCAATTTTACCACATCGTGGTAGATTGCAGCCAGGGATGGCGGCGCCGGGAGATGTCTGGCGCCGCGTTCGTGTTTGGCCCATAAGGAGAAGGAGGGAAACGGAGATGCTGCTTGGAACTCGGCCACGATGCGGCTACGACCGACGGCGGGGAGACAACGACCGGCGGCGGCTCTATTCGCTGGACTACTTCGCGGCCGGCGGCGAGGAGCGGAGAAACGCCTTCCGTCCCTGCCGTCGGGGCACGGAGGAACGCCGGCGGGACTGGGTGCGGGCCGGCCGCCATGTCGGCGTCTATGGCGGCTGGTAGCCGCAAGGGAGCCATTGACCGTCCCCATGACAGGACGTTGCTTCAGGGCGGCGGGGCTTGGTATCCAGGCGGGCTGGTGAGGAATTTTTGCATCTGTATCTGGTAGTAACGCTGGTTGGCCGGGTCCTGGTGGGCGGCGCGTTGCTCGGCCAGCACCGCCTGCTCGCGGGAGCCGTTTTCCCAATAGGCCAGGCCCAGGGTGTCGAGGATGTGGCCGCTTGGCTCGATGGCCACCGCCTTCCGGGCCAGGGTCAGGGCGGCGGCGGGGTCGGCGAGCCCAGGGTCGTCCACGGTCAACAAGAGCCAGGCCAGGTTGTTTAATATCTCCGGCTGCTCGGGCGACAACTCCAGCGCCTGCCGGTAGGCCGCCGCCGCCTCCCGGTAATGACGGCGGCTGTACTCCAAATCCCCCAGGAGCTGCCGCCACAGGTAATTGCCAGGCGCCTCCCCGATCTTCTGCCTGATCACCGCCTCGGCGTACTTCTCCCGCGCCGGGCCCTCCCGCAGATCTTCCGGCATCCGCCACAGGGTAAGGGCGGTGATCGCCAACACCACCCCGTACAGCACCAGCGATCCCCGAAGCTTGCGGTCGTGACGGGCGATCATCTGCGGGTCGTTAGCGCAGCGCTTCAGGCAGTCGATGCGCTGGCCGAGCCCGAAGTGGTGCCAGCTCGGCAGGTCGCGGATGTCGCCGGAAAGCCAGGCGATCTTCTCGAACACCCTAATCAGCGGCCCGTTCTCGCCCATGGCCTGCAGGGCGAAGAGGTCGGCCTGGCGCTCGAAGTTGCGCATGAAAAAACCCATAACGTAGCGAAAATAGACGATCATCAGCACGAAGAGCGGGGCGGTGGTGGCCAAGGCCAGGGCGTTGTTGGGGCCGCGGTTGGCCAGGTGGATCAGCTTGTAGAACAGGTCGGAGCTGGTCAGCAGGTAGAGGATGGGGTAGGAAGAGAGCTGGGCCAAGAGGCCAAAGCCCAAAAACATCACCAGGAAGATCTGGAGGTGGTGCCGTTTGACGTGCCCCAGCTCGTGGGCCATCACCGCCTCCACCTCCTCCGGGCTCATGGTCTCCAGCAGGGCCGGGGTGACCAGGAGGTAACGGAAGCGCGAGATGATCCCCATCACCCCGGCGGTCAGGGCCTGGCCCTCGTGCAGGGGCCAAAGCATGATCTGGGCGTAGCCCACCCGGTGGCGGCGGCAGAACTCCTCGATCCGGCGGCGGGCCGGCCCGGGCGGCAGAGGGGTGCAGCCCCACATCCGGGTGACCAGGGCCGGGAAGAGCACCGCCAGACACAGGAAGAAGGCGATGAACACCGCCTGCTCGCCCCAGGCCGAGTTCATCAGCCGCTTGACCAGGGGCAGAGGCGAGCGCTGCAGGAGGTCGGCGAACAGCGACAGGCAGAGCCAGGGTAGGACGATGGGCAGGTTGATCTTCAGGTTGCCCCAGGCAAAGGCGTTGGCCCCCTGCCGGGAGGCGAAGATCTCCCGGTAGCGTTCCCCGGCCTGGCGCCACATGGCGAACAGGTAGGCGGCAAAGAGCGCCAGGCAGCCCAGGTCGCCCAGGGCCGGCAGGGCCTTGGCGCCGGGCAGGAGGTTGACGTAGTACTGGCAGTCGAGGAGATAGACATCCAGGCTGAAGCAGACAATGGCCAGGATGGAGCCCTGCCGTTCGGCGGCAGTGTAGGCGGTGGCCTTGCCGACCGCCTCCCGGCGGAAGATGCGCCGCAAAAATCCCAGGTAGATCAAGCCCTTGGCGGCGAACAATCCCAGGTCAACCAGGGCCGACAACTGGGGATGATCGGCGGGGGTGTTGGTGGACAGGATGAGGATGACCACCAAGAAGTAGATGAGGTTGCTGTAGATCATCAGTTACCTGGCCCGGGCCGAGAGTTCCTGGCCGGCAAAGGCGGCGTTATGGCGGAAAAACTGGCTGGTGATGACGCTTAGCTGGGCCGGGGTGAGGAGGTGGTGGACCACGAAGTATTGCCCGAATTTCCTCTGCAGCCGACCCTGCTGAAAGAGCATCAGCCGCACCTGCCGTTCGGTAAGCAGGCCCAGTTCCACCGCCGCGCTGCCAAAGGGCTTGGCCAGGCTGCGCCGCTTCAGGATGAAGAGGATATCCTCCTCGCTCAGCCAGCCGAAGCGGCGGCCAATCTCGCCCAGCCGGGGCCGGCCGGTGCGCTGCCAGACCAGGGCCTTGACGATGGTCTGCCAGGTGGCGAGGCCCGAATAGTACAGGTAGTGGCCGAAGAGCAGCCGCCGGGCCGGGATGGTGGCCGAGGCCGGGGTCTGCGGCCCCTGCCAGGCGGAGGCGGCTCGGGCCCGGCGGGAGTTGGTCTCGGCGGCGGGCCCGGGCTTAGGCCGGGCGGCGGAGGCCGGCTTAGGCCCGGAGGCCGGAGCCGCCGGGCGCGGCTGGGGCTGGGCCGGGCGGGCGTTAACGGTTCGGGGCCAGGGGCGCGGGGCTGCTTCCGGGAAGCGGAAGCCGTTTTCCCGGGCGTGCAGGTAGGTGGTCAGGTTGGCGTAGGCCTGGTGCACCAGGCGGAAGAGGTCGGCGCTTTTCCGCTTGGCCTCCTCGCCCCGGTCGGCCAGCATGTCGGGGTGGGTCTCCAGGGCCTTTTTGCGGTAGGCGCTCTTGATCCCCGCGTGCTGGAGGTACTCCAAGAAACCCCTGGTTATCTGTAGATCGGCGCCGAACAAGACGCGGCAGGAATCAATCAGCTCGTGCTCCGCGATCACCGCCTCCATGCCTTCCTCCGTGAATTTTGTCCCTGGCGACCGGGCTGATGATCCCCAGGCCGCGTCTTAATCGCAAAATCGATTGCCAAGCCCAACCGTCGCCCGATATACTTGTCCGTGCAAGCCGGCGTCGGCAGAAGGCCAGGCATTCTTCCCTAATCTATTCGATAAGGTGTCAATTTCAAATAAAATTTTCATCCTTGCCCGCCGAAGATCCGGCTAGCCGCAGCTTGCCTTTGATCTTCTGCAATAAATTCAATTTGATACATTGAGCATGACGCCCGGCGAGCTAGAACTATCCGGGGTGGGAAGTCACCTGACCAAGGCCGTGCGGCCCAAGGGAGAAGAGCGATGACGGAATATCGAGGACTGGCCGGAAGCCCGGCCTGGGAGGAGTTGCGGCGGCTGGCCCAGGCGCCCTTTGACCTGACCCGGCCCGGGGCCTTGAGCCGGGAGCGGCTGCTGGCCATGCGGGCCGAGATGACGGATTTCCGTCTCCTCTACGGCACCGAGCGGGTGGACGGGCCGGTGCTCGCCGCCCTGCAACGCCTGGCGGACGAGAGCGGCGCGGTCGAGCGCTTCCTGGCCATGAAGAAGGGGGCGGTGATTAACCGCATCGAGGGCCACGAGAGCGAAAACCGCATGGTACTGCACACCGCGGTGCGCGACCTCTTCCGCCCCGACCCCTGCCATCCCCAGGCCACCGCCCAGGCCCAGGCGGAGCTGGACAAGCTCGCCCGCTTCCTGGATGACTTGGCGAGCGGCCAGGTCGTCAACCACCGGGGCCAGGCGTTCACCGATATGGTGTTGATCGGCATCGGCGGCTCCGACCTGGGCCCCCGGGCCCTGTACCTGGCCTTGCAGCGCTTCAGCCTGCCGGAGCGGCGGGTGCACTTTATCGCCAACGTCGATCCCGACGACGCGGCCCGGGTGCTCGGAGGCCTCGATCTAAGCCGCACCCTGGTCAACGTGGTCTCCAAGAGCGGCAGCACCCTGGAGACCCTGACCAACGAGGAGCTGGCCCGGGCCGCCTTTGTCCGGGCCGGGCTCGACCCCGGCCGCCACTTCCTGGCGGTGACCGGCAAGGGCGGGCCGATGGACAACCCGGCGCGCTACCTGGCCTCGTTCTACATGTTCGACTACATCGGGGGCCGCTACAGCGTCACCTCGATGGTGGGGGCGGTGATCCTGGGCTTCGCCCTGGGCCTGCCAGCGGTGATGGAGCTTCTGCGGGGCGCCAACCGCGTGGACCTGGCGGCCGAGGAGCCGGACATCCGGGGCAACATCCCCCTGCTCCTGGCGCTCTTAGGGGTCTGGAACCACAACGCCTTGGGCTGCGAGACCCTGGCCATCCTGCCCTACAGCCAGGCCCTGATCCGCTTCACCGCCCACCTGCAGCAGTGCGACATGGAGAGCAACGGCAAGGGCATCGACCGCCAGGGCCGGACGCTTACCGAAAAGAGCGGGCCCATCGTCTGGGGCGAGCCGGGCACCAACGGTCAGCACGCCTTCTACCAGCTCATCCATCAGGGCACCAGCGTGGTGCCGGTGGAGTTCATCGGCTTTCGGGAGAGCCAGTTCGGGGAGGATCTGGAGGTGCAGGGCACCAGCTCCCAGGACAAGCTCCTGGCCAACCTCCTGGCCCAGTCCCTGGCCCTAGCCACCGGGCAGGGGCACCAAAATCCCAACCGCCGCTTCCCCGGCAACCGGCCCAACTGCCTGCTGATCGGCGAGCGGCTCACCCCCCTGGCCATGGGGGCGCTGCTCGCCATCTACGAGGCCAAGATCGCCTTGCAGGGCTTTATCTGGAACATCAACTCGTTCGATCAGGAGGGGGTGCAACTGGGCAAGGTGCTGGCCACCCGGCTGCTCGGCCATCTTGAGCAACAACGCGCCCAGACCGGCTACGACGGCGGCGGAGACGAGGCGGGCTGGGCCATGCTCCTAGATCGG
>JAJYJA010000111.1 GCA_021789795.1 Deltaproteobacteria bacterium
CAGCGAGCGGCGTAACGCCTGCCCGGCCTACCCGGAGCAGGGCGGCCACTGCTGGATGGTTACCGCCACCAAGTGCGGCGGCAAGGAGCAGGGTAGCTACCAGGACAAGATGGCCAACTGCAAGCAGTGCAACGTCTACCTTGCGGCCCACGGACGGGAGGCGGGCGGGGCGGCGGTGAGTTTGCCGGATCTACGTAAGGGGTGAGGATTAGGAGAGCGCCCGCCGCAGGTTTTCGGTAAAGGCAGCCTCGGAGCAGTCCTGCTTCACCTTGGCGAGCGCTGATTCTCGCAGCCGGCTCCAGAGTTGGGCGTCGTTGTATAGCCGGGCCACCTGGGCCGCGAATTCCTCCGCCGTGCCCCCGGTAAGTAGTTCGTCCTCGTCTTGCCAGCCAAGCTGTTCAGCGATCAATGGGGTGGCGACCAGGGGCAGGCCGACGGCGGCGGCCTCGTGGGCCTTCATGGGGATGCCGGCAGCGAAGCGGGTGGGGGCGATAAAGATTCGGGCCGCGTTGTAGTAGGCGGTTAGCTCCTCTTGCCGACCCAGGACATGAACCTGCTCCGCGGCCAGACGCGGCACCCCGGTGGCCTGGCAGTCGCCGACGATGGTCAGGGGCACTGGCTCGGGTAAGAGTTTTTGCAACCTGGGCAGCACCTCCCGTACGAACCAGAACATGCTGTCGGTGTTGGGGGCGTTGTTGGTGTGCATCGCCCCCACGAACAGCAGGCCGCGACGCTTGGCGAAGGGGGCGGGAGTGGGCCGCGTCGGCAGGCAGTGTCCAACCACCTGAACCTTCTGATAGCCGTGCTGGCGGAAATGTCTGGCCTCGGCAGGGGAAACGGTGATGATCCGGTTGGCGATGGTCGCAAGTTCCAGTTCCTGGCTGATGGCCTGGGCGTCCGCCTCCCTGGGCGGGCCGCCGGTCAGCACCTGGTGTTGCAGGCTCTCGCGGACTGCGAATACCGCCTCCGCGTCGTAGATGATCTGGCAGTTTTCAAAAGATGATTTGTCCTTGGCCCAAAGCTTGGAAATGGTTTCCATGTTGTGGGGGCGGCTGACTAGGATATGGGTGTAGTAGCCGGCCCGTGAACGAATGAAACCAGGCAGGCTCTCCATGCCTGCATCTAGGATGACCTCTACCTCCTCCGGCAGGGTGGCGTATACCTGTCGCCAGTCGTCTTGAGGAAAGCGTAGCGGATAGAAGGTGATGAAGTATCCGAATTTGTGGATCTTTCTTATTATCTCCGCCGCTCTGGGGAAGCCGCTTCCCAGTCCGTGGTGGGGGACTCGGTCGTCGATGATCAGGATGCGTCGTTGCGGCTGGCTGGCCAGGCGGGCGGCAAGGATGTTATCCGGTTGGGGCTCTTGCCTGCCGGTTAGGGCCTTACGGTGTCGTTCGAGGAAGATTTGACGGTTGCGCCGTTGCAGGGCAATGGCGTGTTCCTTGACCACCGAGCTTGCGAATTCGAAGTGGTTGATTGCCACGTTGGGGTCGTAAACCACGGCGTATCCCTTCTGCTGCAACCGCAGGCAGAGATCGCTTTCCTCGTAATAGGCGGGGGCATAGACGGGGTCCAGGCCGCCAAGTTGTTCAAACAGATGGCGCCGCACCAGGAGAAAGGCGCCGGAACAGTAATCCACCTGGCGCACGAACTGAAATTCCGGGGCCTGAGGGTTTTCCCCTCGTCCATAGCCCAGACACGACCCGTCCCGCCAGACGATGCTTCCCGCCTCTTGAAGCGTTCCATCCGGTAGGATGATCTTTCCTCCCACGGCCCCGGCCTGGTGGTCACGGGCCAGGCGCTGGCAGGCGGCGGCTAGGGTGCCGGGCAGTAACGTCGCGTCGTTGTTGAGCAGCAGCAGATATTCCCCCCTGGCGATTCTAGCCGCCTGATTTACCGCCAACAGAAAGCCGATATTATTTTTGTTGGTTATCCTTTTGATCCCCTTGACCGTTTGCAGTAGGGCGCAGGTCTCGTCTTGAGAGGCATTGTTCACCACGATAGTCTCCAGGGCCGTCTCCGTCTCCCGGCTCATAGAGAGCAGGCAGTTCAGGGTCATGGCCGCCTGGTTGTAGAGCACTAGAAGAACCGAAACCTTGGGGTGCTTGGCCTCTGGAAGGCTCAGGGAGTGGTTGTGGCGCAGATAGTCGTTGAGCCGTCTGGCTGATTCGGCGCGGAAGGTTTCCTTGTCGTTGGCGGGCTGAATTGATACGGGGGCCTGGCGTTTGCTTATCCGGCGCAGGGCGGCACGGTACGGTTCACGTAGCCGGAAGTGTATCCGGCGCAGGGAGGTCGCCAAACGGGGGAAACGGTCGATGATGAAGATGGCCGACATGATGGGCGTGGGGTATTTTTTTGGCGGCATGGTCTGATGGACGATAGCGTGGTCTGGGATGGGAAGAGTGAGACGTGAGCCGGGGCTTATTGGGGCTGGTGGGCGTTGACGTTCAGTCGCGATATAGGGAGAGAAGCCGTTCGATCTGCGGTTCCCAGGTAAAGTTGGCCAGGGCGTGCTTTTGGGCGCGTGCGGCTACGTCCTGGTTAAGCTCGTGGTCGGTTAGCAGTCTAACCACCTCCTGGGCGAAGTCCTCCGGACGATCGGCGATTAGCACCGCTTGGCCGGGCGGGAAGTTTAAGCCCAGGTTGCCCAGGCTGGTGCTCACCGCGGGGCGTCCTGCCAGGGCGTATTGGTTCAGTTTGCCCCGGATGCCGGCTCCTGAGACGAGCGGCAGGACGCAGACCTTGCCTCGCACGATCTGAGAGGCGATGTCATCCACCCGGCCGGTGAAGACCACCGAATGGTCGCCATTTGCCTGTTCGCGCAACTGGCCGGTATCGCCGGCTCCGACCACCAGGAATCGGTAGCCGGGCACTTGTTTTTTGATCAATGGATGCACCCTGTCTAGGTACCAGCGTACTCCGTCGATATTGGGGAAGTGATCGAAATAACCAAGAAAGACCACGGTTTCTCCTTCCGGGGGCCGTTCCCGGCAGGAATTAAGGGGGCGGATGATCTGGGAGGGAGACAGGCAGGTGGGAATGACCTCGGGCCGTTGGCCGGTGGTCCGCTCGATCTCCGTCGCGTCTTCCGGGGTTACGGCGATTAAGAAGTCGCTCTCGTTGGCTGCCGCGAGCTCAAGCACCGTCAGTTCCCAAAAGGTTTGTGCTTGCTGGCTTAGGGTAGCAAAATCGTGCTCGGCCAGGGAATGGCTGAGTTTGGTCAACAGGCTTTTGGTCGCGCATTCCATGAAGGTGAAGCCGGTCTTTCGCGCGAAGGGGCGGGCGGCGGCAAGCAGCCTGGCGCTCTGCGGGTATTCCCCCTGAACGGCGTGATAGTCTCTTGGCCCGCGGCCCAGTTCCGTAAGCCAGGCGTGAAGATGGGCGTCGGTGAATTCCTCGAGGGGGACGAGCTGGATGTGGGCCAGTTTGCCCTGGAGAAGGCCAAGTGAGGCCTGGTCGCGTTCTGGGACGTAGACCGAGAAGAGGTCGATTTGGTGGCCTAAGTCGGCCAAGATGCCTATGATGTCAAACAGCCTCAATCCGCCGCCATGCTCGACACTGGGAAACATCCCCGAGAGCATCAGGATTCGTAACGGCTCGCCGTCGATCTTGGGAGTGGGAGGCCCGATTGCCGCGCCTAGGGTAGACGGTGGTTGGCGGGTGGTGAGGAAAGCCGCGATCTCGGCGTTCAGACGCCAGATGCCGCCCGGTATCTTCTGATACTCCTTGGCGATCTCCAGGAGCAACAGGGGCGCGGTCTGCTGAATGTCGGGATGGCCCGGGCCGCTGATTTTTTTTAACACCGCCTGAAAGCTGGGGAGCATGACGGCGTGGAGGCCGGGATAGAGGGTGTAGGCCTGATCCGCCAGTAGCAGGTCATGCTCGTGAATGGCCCGGTCCATTATGCGGACCGCCTGGCGGTGGCGGCCGTCCCCATCCAGGTTCAGTTGCTGATGCTGCTCTTGGAGGGCATGGGCGGTGGAGTCGATTTTACGGTGGAGGCCGTCCACCTGGTGCTGGAGGCCGTCGAGGGCCGCATTTATCGGTTGGATAAATTGATTTAGTTTATTATGTATCCGGTGGTTGATTTCCTGGCGAAGGGCCAGGAGGGACTGGAGGGGCCGGGTGTTGCGCAGCCGGTCTAGAAACGAACTGAAAACCATGAGGTACCTCAAGGGGCGAATTTTCCCGCAGGGTAGCAGAATTGCGGCCCAGGGTCAACCGTTCCGAAGGGTCACGGCAGGTGGTTTACGTATGGATTTCACCGGCGAGAGATTCATCCCGGACGCCGACCCGGACAGCGAGCTGGAAATGGAGCACCTCCTGCGCTATCAGGCGGTGGTCGGCTTGGCCGCCGGCAAGGCAGTTCTGGATGCCGCCTCCGGAGAGGGGTACGGCTCGGCGCTTATCGCCGGCCAGGCCCGCGAAGTGGTGGGGCTGGATGTTGACCCCCAGGCCGTGGCCCAGGCCCAGGTCAAATATCCCCGGCCCAATCTCGCCTTTGTTCGGGGCTCGGTTGAGAGGTTGCCCTTCCCCGACGCCCGCTTTGATCTGGTGGTGTCGTTTGAGACCATCGAGCATGTACATCCCGAGGCGCAGGAGGCATTTCTCGTCGAGATCAAACGGGTGCTTAGGCCCGGCGGTCTGCTGGTGATGTCCACCCCGGACAGGCGGCTTTACTCCGACCGGCCAGGGTACCGCAACCAGTTTCACCTTCGGGAGTTCTACCGGCAGGAGTTTGACGACTTTCTCCACCGGTGGTTCTCCGAGGTGCGTCTCTGGGAACAGACCGCCGTCCTGGCCTATGTCCTGGCCACCGGGAGGGAGAAGACCCTGCGCCAGGCCTTGCCCGCCCCTGGTGGGGAAGCCCTGGAATTGCGGGGTAAGTATATGGTGGCCGTATGCTCCGATGTCCCCCAGTCGGATATGGAGCTAGGTTATCTGGCCCTGGATCGGGAGAACCACTATCAGCGCAAGGTGGAGCGGGTGGTGGCCTTGCAGGACGAGATCGAGGACAAGAATAAACATATCTTCATCGTCCTCAGGGATATCGAGTACTGCCAGCGCACCGTGGAGGAACTAGAACTAAGGCTTGCGGCCCGGGAGGAGGAGCTTGCGGCGACCAAGACCAGCGGCGAGGCCTTGCGGTCGGAACTTGCGGGCATAAAGGCCGAGCTTGCGACCTGGCAGCGGCGGGCGGAGGAGGGAGAGCGGTTGCGGGCCGAGTTGAACCACATCCGGGGCACCCGTGGTTTTCGGTTCCTGCAACTCGTCTATCGGCTTAAGGCCAGGCTTGGCCGTTGAGACGTCTTGCTGGCCGGACGGGCGGTTTGCCTTTGACAGTCACCCGCGGTTGTGTTGTAATGGGAGGGGTCAAGGCCATCCGCGGCGGTTGACTTCTTGGCGAACCTCAATAAAGACAGGAGGACGGGCACCATGATCACCAACGACAGGAAGACCCCCCCCAGCAAGGACCTGCTCTACGCCAAGGTCAAGACCACGCCCTTGCGGGTCAAGATCAGGCTCTTGGACGGCACCATGGTGGAGGGCTGCCTCCACCAGCCGCCCAGCCTCAGGCTCACCGACATGTTGAACCGCTCCACCCGGGAGAATCCCTTTCTGGCGGTCACCGAGGCCAGTATCGTCTTCCCCGGCGGCGAGCATCTGCAATACAAGTTTTTTTCCCTGAACCGGGAGATGATTGTCTGCTGCTTCCCGGTCAGCGAGGAGGTGGACGGCTTCGCCTGATCCCGCCCGCTTGCCGTTTTCGTCCCCCGCTCGCCTCCCTACCTCATGGCCTCCGCCTTCTCCAGCCGCTGCCGGCGGCTGTGGATGAGGATCGCCACCAGGAACATCGCCCCCACCAGCCCGAAGCCGAAGCAGATTCGGAAGGTATCCTGAAAGGCCAGGCTGCTCGCCTGCAGGTACTGCACCCTTCCCAGGAGCATCAGGGCCTTGTCCTCGGCCACCGCCGGCGGGAAGAGCGGGGCGAGGTGGAGGCTCGCTTGGCTTACGAAGTTGTTGACATACCCGAAGTTCTGCAGGGCGGCGATGCCGTCGTAGTGCACCGCCCGCGCCTGCTCCAGGGTGTTGGTGGCGATGGCGGTGCCGAAGGAGCCGCCCACGAAGCGCAGGTAGTGCATCAGACTCACCCCCTGGGCGGTCTTGTCGCCCAGGTTGGAGAGGGCCATGGCCGAGAGCGGCGCGAACAGCGCCCCCATCGAGATGCCGAGCGGCACGGTGAGCAGGGCCGCCCTGACCGAGGGGGTGTAGTAGTTCAGGGAGGGGATGAGGTAGCGGCTGGTCAAGAGGTAGAGGCCGGTGCTTAAGATCAGGATCTGCGGCGGCCCGTAGCGGTCGCTCAGGATGCCGGCAAGCGGCGAGAAGATGGCGATGAAGATGGCGAACGACAGCATGTGGATGCCGGTGAGGAAGGTGCCCAGGTCTTTTAAGGTTTCGTAGTACAGGGGCAGCATGTAGAAGAGCTGGTAGATCGACAGCCCGAGGATGAAGAAGTAAAACCCCATGGACAGGGTGTAAATCTTGATTTTGAAGATGGCGGGGTCGATAAGCTTGTGGGTTGAGAGCAGCTCGGAGAGCAGATAGCAGAGGGTGGCGATGGCCGCCCCGAAGGCCAGGGTGACGATCAGCTCCGAGCGCATCCAGCCCAGTTGCTGGCCCTTGGAGAGCAGGATGAGCAGCGAGACGGTGGCGCTGGCCAGAAAGAAGTAGCTTACGAAGTTGAAGCGCAGCCGTTCACCGAACTTGTCAACTATCGGCAGGAAGGAGAAGGCGGCCACGAAGTTCATCACCCCCACCGGCAGGTTGATGAAGAACACCCAGCGCCAGGAGAGGTGTTCGGTGATCCAGCCGCCCACCGTGGGCCCGAGCGAGGGGGCGAAGCTCACCCCCATGGCGTAGATGCCCATGGCCAGCCCACGTTTCTTGGGCGGGTAGATGGCAAAGAGGATGGTCTGGGCCGAGGCCATGATGAAGGACTCGCCCAACCCCTGGATGACCCGGGAGGAGAGCATCTCGGCCAGGCTGCCCGCCATGCCGCACAGGGCGCTGGCGGTGGTGAAGACCACCATCCCGGTCATGAAGAGCCGTTTTAACCCCCACACCTTGCTGAGGCTGTGGGTTAGGAGCAGGCCCACGGCGGCGGCGGTCATGTAGGCGGTGATCACCCACTGCACCCCGTAGAGATCGGTGGACAGCGGCCCCATCATCTTGGGCACCACCACGTCCACCACCGTGGTGTCGAGGATGGCCATGAAGGCCCCGGCCATGACGATCAGGGTGAGGAAGGCCCGGTAGCCCGCCGAGATGGTCTCGTAGATGGGCGGCTCGCCGTTGTCCTCGCTCATGAGCCCCGGCCCTGGCGCTTGATCTCCACCTCGCCGCCCATGCCGACCCTAAGCAGGGCGCGATCGCCGTCCTTGATGGCGATCCGCACCGGGATGCGTTGGGCCACCTTGGTGAACTCGCCGGCGGAGATGTCGCGGGGCGCCAGGGCGAAGGTGGCGGCCGAGGCGGGCAACACCCGGCTCACCTCGCCCCGGAAGGGGTGGTTAGGGTAGGCATCGACGGTGATGGTGGCCGGGGCGCCAGGGATGATGCCCTGCAACTTGTTCTCCTCCATCAGGGCCACGAAGAACACGTCCTGGGGGTCAACCAGGGAGAAGATGGCCACCTGGGGGGCGGCGATGGCGCCGACGGTGAGGTAGCTCTTGGCCACTCGGCCGGTGAGCGGGCTCTTGACGGTGCAGGCCTCGATGTCGGCCAGGGCCTGGTCGAGTTGGGCGGAGAGGGCCTTGATCCGCGCCTTGTCGCCTGCGATTGCCTGATCCAGTTCCTGGAGCTGGCCCTGCTGGTTGACCGCCAGCCGCTGGCCGAGGGCGGCGGCGGCGATGGCCGCCTCCTGGGCCGTGGCCTGGGCGTCGGCCCCCTTTTTCGCCTCCTCCTTGGCGGTCAACCGGGTGGCGGCGTCCTCGGCCGCCTGGCGGGAGACTACCTGGGCCTGGTACAGATCGTCCAGCCGCTGCCGGTCGCGGCGCAACTGGCCGATCTCGGCCTTGAGCCCGGCGGACTTGGCGATCAGGGCGGCGCGTTGCTCCTTGGCCTCCCGGGCCCGGCTGGCGGCCAGCTTTTCGTTTAGGTTGAGTTCGGTCGCCAGGCGCTGG
>JAJYJA010000112.1 GCA_021789795.1 Deltaproteobacteria bacterium
GGCGAACGTCTGGAACGGCTGATGAAGAAGGTGCCCGGCACCCGTAGCGCCTTCGCCGAGCGGGTGACGGGCGGCTACTTCGTGGACATCACCCCCCGGCGGGAAGAGCTGGCCCGCTACGGACTGACCGTCGAACAGGTACAGCAGGTGATCCTAACCGCCGTCGGCGGCGAGAACGTCTCCACCGTCATCGATGGCCGGGCGCGCTATCCGGTCAACATCCGTTATCCCCGGGAGCTGCGGGAGAACATCGACCGCCTGGGTCGGGTGCTGGTGGCCTCCCCCGGTGGGCGGGACGGCCTCCGGCAGGTGCCGCTCGCCCAACTCGCCGACATCCGCCTGGTCTCGGGGCCGGCCATGATCAGGGACGAGGACGGTTTTCTCTCCGGCTACGTCTACGTGGACATCGCGGGCCGGGACGTGGGGGGCTTTGTCGAGGACGCCAAGCGGCTGGTGGCCCATGAGCTTAAACTCCCACCCGGCTACTCGCTTAAGTGGAGCGGCCAGTACGAAAACATGCTGCGGGTGCGGGGACGGCTCAAGCTGGTGGTGCCCCTGACCCTGGTTCTCATCTTCGTGTTGCTCTACGCCAACACCAGGAGCGCCTTCAAGGCCTCGGTGGTGATGCTGGCGGTGCCCTTTTCGGCCATCGGCGCCGTCTGGCTGTTCTACCTACTGCACTACAACGTCTCCGTCGCCGCCTGGGTGGGGATGATCGCCCTGCTCGGCCTGGACGCCGAGACCGGGGTCTTCATGCTCCTCTTCCTCGACCTGGCCCACGAGGAGGCCAAGGCCAAGGGGGAGTTGCGCAACATGGCCGACCTGGACCTGGCCATCCTGCACGGGGCGGTGAAACGGGCCCGGCCCAAGCTGATGACCGTGGCCGCCGCCTTCATGGGGCTCTTGCCCATCATGTGGTCAACCTCCGCCGGGGCGGATGTGATGAAGCGGATCGCCGCCCCCATGATCGGCGGCCTGGTCACCTCGTTCGCCCTGGAGCTCCTGGTGTATCCGGCCATCTACAAGCTGTGGAAGGGCCGGGAACTGCCGAATGTCCTGCCGGGGCAGGGTGATCCTGACCCGGTCAATTAAGCCGTCGAGTGGCAATAACCTGGGGAATAAGCCTCACGGCGACGGCATAAGGAGCCGTAAGAGTCGGGGGAAAATTGTCCAAGTTGTTCCTGCCCGGCCCCTAATAAATCCAAAAATATAGAGGAGGTATCCCATGCTGAACACGCCATCTTACGCCGCCATGCAGGCCAAGTCCCCGCTCGTTCCCTTCACCATCCAGCGCCGGGAGCCCGGCCCCCATGAGGTGCTGATCGACATCCTTTACTGCGGCATCTGCCACTCCGACATCCATCAGGCCCGCGACGAGTGGGGCGGCTCGACCTTTCCCATGGTGCCTGGCCACGAGATCGTGGGCACGGTGGTCAAGGTGGGCGGCCAGGTCAGCAAGTGGCGGCCGGGTGACACGGTGGGGGTGGGTTGCTTTGTCGATTCCTGCGGCCAGTGCGCGGCCTGCCGAGAGGGCGAGGAGCAGTTCTGCGAGCAGGGGGCGAGCTTCACCTACAACAGCCGCGAGCAGGACGGCCATGCCCCCACCTATGGCGGCTACTCCAGCCGGATCACGGTGAACGAGGACTACGTGCTGCGCATCCCGTCCGGCCTGCTGCCCCTGGAGCGGGTGGCGCCGCTCCTCTGCGCCGGGATCACCACCTATTCCCCCCTGCGGCGGTACGGCGTCAAGCCTGGGGATCAGGTGGCCATCGTGGGCTTGGGCGGCCTGGGGCACATGGGGGTCAAGATCGCCCGGGCCATGGGGGCGACGGTGACCGTCCTGAGCCAC
This sequence comes from Deltaproteobacteria bacterium, assembly GCA_021789795.1. Classification (GTDB taxonomy): domain Bacteria; phylum Desulfobacterota; class Desulfobulbia; order Desulfobulbales; family VMSU01; genus VMSU01. Next base: position 1,850 of record JAJYJA010000112.1, read on the forward strand.
TCGGTCGGCAAGGAGGCGGCGGCCCGGGCCCTGGGCGCCGACCACTTCGTGGTCACCAGCGACCCCGAGGCCTTTGCGGCCCACGCCCGGCGCTTCGACTTCATCCTGGACACCGTCTCGGCCCGCCACGACTACAACGCCTATCTGGAACTCTTGAAGCGCGACCGGAACATGGTGCTGGTGGGCATACCCGATCCCATTCCCCTGTCCGCCGCCTCCCTGGTCATGCAGCGCCGGCACCTGTCCGGCTCGCTCATCGGTGGCATCGGCGAGACCCAGGAGATGCTCGACTTCTGCGCCAGTCACGGGGTACTCTCCGACGTGGAGGTGATCCCCATCCAGCAGGTCAACGAGGCCTACGAGCGGGTGCTGGCCAGCGACGTGCGCTACCGGTTCGTCATCGACATGAAGAGTCTGGGCTAGGCCGGGAGGAGACATCATTTTTTCTTGATGCGGCCCGCTTTTGCCTGTATGTTCCTCACGCGTCTTGCGGCGTGGCGGGGAGTGTCCTTGATGGCGTCGCAAAAAGACCGATCTACTGCGTCCCCGTCCAACATCAGCGGGGATTGAACAGAATTGCGGGGCGGTTTGGCTCGTTCGGCATACAGATGTATGGCCTCACCCTCGCCAAACGCACCCCGCGCCTTGTATGTCGGCCCTTTTGCTTAGCCATCGGCTGTCTTTTTGCGAGACCATTGTCTTTGGTTTTCTTGATGTTCCGGGGAATTCAGCTTTAGCGTAAGGGAGAAAAAGGCATGAAGTTAGGCATCAACGGACTGGGCAGGATCGGCAAGCTTTCCGTGTGGCATCACGCCGGCAGGGGGCATTTCTCGGAGCTGGTGGTCAACATAGGCCGGCAGGTGGGGCAGGGGTTAAACGATCTCGCCGCCGCCATCGAGAGGGACAGCACTTACGGCAAGCTGGGCAACTATCTGCACGGCTTCAAGGCCGGGCGGGTGATCGAGAACCTAAACGAGGCGGCTGGCACCATGACCGTCAACGGGGTGCCGCTCACCATCCTGCGTCAGTCCCGTAACCCCAGTGAAATCAGGTGGCAGGAGCACGGGGTGCGGCTGGTGGTGGACACCACCGGCGCCTTCACCGATCCCACCGCCGATGCCGGCCTGGCCAAGGGCTCCCTGCGCGGCCACCTGAAGGCCGGGGCCGAGAAGGTCATCCTCTCGGCCCCGTTCAAGATCAAGGCCAAGGGCCTGAACATGCCGGACGACGCGGTGACCACGGTCATGGGCATCAACACCGATGACTATATCCCCACCAGGCACAGCCTGATCTCCGCCGCCTCCTGCACCACCACCTGCCTGTCGTACATGATCAAGCCGCTGTTGGATCACTTCGGGGCCGACAACTTCCTCTCCGCCTCCATGGTCACGGTGCACGCCGCCACCGGCAGCCAGCAGGTACTCGACCGCCTGCCCAAGGCCGGGGCCTCTGACCTGCGCAAGAACCGCAGCACCTTGAACAACATCATCCTGACCACCACCGGCGCCGCCAAGGCCCTGCGACTGGTCATCCCGGAGATGGCCAACATCGGTTTCATCGCCGAGTCGGTGCGCATCCCCACCTCCACCGGCTCCTTGATTATCCTGGTTATAAACCTTCAAGACGACCTTAATAGTCCGATTAAACGCGACAAGATCAATGCCATCTACCGGGAGTACGCCGCCCATTCTCCCTACCTGGTCTATACCGACGAGCAGAACGTCTCCTCCGACATCATCGGCACCCCGTTCGCCGCCGCCATCATCGAGGGCACCGAGAACCACACCCGTACCGCCGCCATCAAGGTCAACCTGAAAAAGTTGGGGATCGGCTGCTTGAACGGTCAGCCCGACATCCTGGACGTGCCGGTGACCCAGACGGTGATCTACGGCTGGTACGACAACGAGCTGGGCAGCTACACCAACATGCTGGCCGACCGCACCGTCTCCATCGCCGAGCAGATGGTCTAGGGGCCGTCCGGGATGCCGGGCCTTTCCCTGGCCATCCGCCCGGTGTCCGAGGCCGATCTCCCCGGCCTCTGGGCCATCGAGGAGACCCTGACCGGCCCCTGGACCAGAGGCCAGCTTGCGGAGGAGCTGCATCTCGCCCGCGGTTGGGGCTGGCGGGCGGTGGGCGAGGACGGCCAGACCCAGGGCTACCTCTTCGGCCTTAGCGTCCTGGACGAGGCCGAGATCCGCAAACTCGCGGTCGCGGCCTGCCACCGGCGGCAGGGGATCGCCACCCGGCTCCTTTCCTTTGTCTTCGCTCAACTCGCTTCCGATGGCGTCCGCCGTTGTTTCCTGGAACTGCGGGCCGCCAACGCCCCCGCCCTCTCCCTCTACCAAAAAAATGGCTTTGTGATCGCGGGTCGGCGCAAAAGCTACTATGTCCGGCCCGCCGATGACGCTATCTTGTTGGAAAAACTGCTTGTTGCCCCGCCACTAGCCAACTTTTGATGTAACTATCCAGCTTAGTGCCGCAGAATTGGCATCTACTGGGAACCGTAACTATTCAGCCGCGCCCCAGATGCGCGAAACCAGCCGGCGAGCTATACTTTTTGGTATGTGAGCCGGCTGGTGACAAAGCAGATGGGGTGCGGCTGGATAGTTACCTTTTGATCGACGCCCGGAGGCCATCTGCGGCGGAGACGCCTCACTGCCCATGGTCGATAACCTGGGCGATCTCCTTGCCCAATTTCGCCACCGCTTGGCTCTGGGCGGTGACCAGGTCGCGGTAGAGCGGTCCGGCGGTGGCGACGGTAAATTCCGACTGGCGGGCGGCCACTAGGGTTTGGCCTTGCGTTAGGCTCCAGCGGGTCTTTAAGGTTACCTGACCGCCCAGGGCGCCGTCAAAGCGGATGACGGTCATGGTCAGCCGGTGGCTGGGTGAGAAATGTCCCTGCCAGGGGAAGACCAAGGCCGTGGTGCCGGACGGCAGCCGGGACAGGATATCCTCGAGCAGGGTCTCGGCGAAGTCCTCGGACAGTGAGCCGCTCCAGCGGTGTAGATCGTCGTAGCGCAGGCGCTGGTCGTCCATCCGCAGGGCCATCTGGGGCCGGGAGAGCGATTCCGGCAGGGAGATGGGCCCAAGCCCCAGCGACAGGCGCCTGGCGCCTGCGGGCGGTTCGTGCTCGGTCTCCGAGGCCGGGGGCAGGGCGGTGAGGTTGTAGTAGGTGACAGGCCGGCTGGCCCCGCAGGCGGCTAGGCTGGCGGCCAGGAAAATGGCCGTCAGGAAGTGGAGTTGGGCGTAATGTTTCATGGCGAGCCCTCCTGGCCCTTGCCGTAGATGAGTGAGTCGGGGTGGCGTTCCAGGTAATCGGTCAGTCCCCGCAGGGAACGGCTGGTCATGGTCATCTCGTGCAGGGTCTGCTGTAGTTGGTAGTTGGTGGGCGAGTCGCTGCCCAGGGAATCCTCCAGGTCGTTTAAGGTGCTGGTCAGCTGCTCCAGGGCCTTGGTGAGGGCCGGGGCGGTCTGACGGTTTAAGTTTCGGGATAGGGCGTCGATCTCCCGCATGCTGGTGCGGGCCTCCTTTAGGGTGTCGCGTAGCTCCTGGCTCATCTCCTTGACCGGCAGCTCGTCCATGGTCCGGCGGGCCGATTTAAGGGTCAGGTGCAGGTCCTGACCCAGTTGCGCGAAGGGGATGGTCTCCAGCTTACCGAGCAGGGAGTTCAAGGTGTCGGTGATCTGCTGCAACTCCGCCTGCTTGGTGGGCATAACGGGCAGAGAATCCTTGACGACCAGAGCGGCGGACGGTTCCTTGGGATAGAAATCGAAGTCGATTAAGAGCTGGCCGGTGAGCAGGTTGCCGCTCTTTAGCACCGCCCGCAGGCCGTGGCCGACAAATTTTTTCAGCAAAATAAGCCCCTTGCCGTGTGAAATATCGGTATCCTTACCGAAGAAACGCTCCGGGTCGATGGCCACCACCACTGGGGTGCGGAACTTGAGGGCGGCGCTCTCGAACTCCAGATCGATGCTACTCACCACCCCGATCCTGATGCCGCGGAACTCCACCGGCGCCCCTACGGTCAGCCCCCGCACCGACTGATCGAAGTAAAGCAGCCAGGAGTCGGTGTAGTGGTAATTCTCTTGGCTGATGGCGTCTTTTGAGGGGTAGAGATCGAAGACCTGGTTTTCGGCCGCCTGGCCGTTGGGGGCGGCGTGGGGCGGCAGGTCGAAGGCGATGCCGCCGCTGACGATGGAGGCCAGGGACTCGGTGGCCAGCTTGACCCCGGTGGCGTCGAGGCTCAGGTTGATGCCGCTGGCGTTCCAGAAGCGGGTATTGTTGCTTATCTGCCGGTCGTGGGGGGCGTTGACGAAGATGCGGATATCGACCGCCCGGCCGCTGGCGTCAAAGCCGTAGCTAACCACCTGGCCGACCTTGATCTGCCGGTAATAGACCGGGGAGTCGATGTCCAGCGAGCCCAGGCCCTCGGCCTTCAGGGTAAAGTATCTGCCCGGTGCGTCGGTGGTGACCGGGGGCGACTCCTCCAGGCCCACGAAATCCCGCCGCGACTCGCCTCCCCGTCCTGGGTCCATGGCGATGTAGGTGCCGGAGAACAGGGTGTCGAGCCCTGAGACCCGGCTGGCGGTGATCTTGGGCTGCACGATCCAGAATTTAGCCTTTTCGGTGAGATAGGGGGTGGCGACCTTGGACATGCGGGCGGTGACCATCACCTCCCGCATGTCCGGGCTCAAGGTGATGGACTCCACCTGGCCGATTTCCACGTCCTTGTACTTGATCCTGGCCTTGCCGGCCTCGATCCCCGCCGCCTTCTTGAAGTGGATGGTGATCCGTTCCCCCTGCTCCGACCAGGTCTTAAACAGCAGCCAGCCGGCGATGGCCAGGGCGGTGAGCGGTACCAGCCAGACCAGGGACAATCCCTTGCTGACCCGGACCTGCGAGGTGGCAAGCCCTGGCTCGCCACCCCCAATCTGGTTAACCATTGCTTTTCCTCTCTTGATCCCAGATTAGACGCGGATCGAAGCTGTTAGCGGCGAACATGGTTAAAATCACCAGGGCGGCGAAGTAGGCGATGCCCGGCCCGGCCTTGATGTTGGCCCAGATCCCCAAACGCACCAAGGCCACCAGGATGGAGACCACGTAAACGTCCACCATCGACCAGCGCCCGACGATCTCGGTGAGCCGGTAAAGCCGGGTGCGCTCCCGGGGCCCGGTTCGCCAACCGAAACGCAGGGAGAGGAGTAGAAAGACCAGGATCATGAGCTTGGCGATCGGCACCACCAGGCTGGCTATAAAAATAATCAGGGCAATATGCCAGGAGCCGGTCTGGAAAAAGTAGATCACTCCACTCATGATGGTGTCGGCGTGCGGCGGACTGCCCAGGGCCTGGGTGATGGTTACCGGCAGCAGGTTGGCCGGCAGCCAGAGAATGGCCGAGGATAAGACCAGGGCCCAGCAGCGGGACAGGCTGTTGGGCTTGCGCGGGCTGACCCGGACGCCACAACGCGGGCAGCAAGGACGGTCTGCCGCCGCCGGCAGCAGCAGGTGGCAGACCTCACAGCTAATCAGCGCCGCGCCGGAGGTGACGGGCGGGTCGGCCAGGCCGGGCGGGGTAAGTTTTTCCCAGATCAGGTGGCTGTCAAGGCTGACCAGGGCGGCGGCGAGCACGAAGATTAAGATGATCAGGGAGTACAGGGCCGGGCCCGGCACCAGGCTCGCCATCTTGGCCAGCTTGATCATGGAGATCAGGATGGCCAGCATATAGACCTCCATCATCCCCCAAGGCTTGAGCCGCTGGGTTAGGGCGAAGACCTGGGCCGCCCAGGGCGGGCACAGACCCTTAAGCAGCGGCAGGAGCACGTAGAGCAGACCGAGCATGGTGAACAGGGGAACGACCAGGCAGGTCAGGAGTACCACCAGTCCCAGGCCCCCCATCCCCTGCCGGTAGAGGGTGACGATGCCGGTGGTGAGGGAGATTTGGTTGGAGACCCCTTGGGTCTGCATAGCCAAGAAGGGCAGGCTCACCGCCAGGGCATAGAGGATCACCCCGGCGAGCAACCAGCCCACGGTGCGGTTGATGCTGTTAAATTGGGTCCGGCGCAGGATCGCCCCGCAACGCGGGCACTGGGCGACCATCCCCATGGCCAGGGGCGGCAGGGTCTGAACGAGGTCGCAGTCGTGGCAGGCGAGGATTTGGGACATGGCGAGGGAAGAGACCGGGAGGCGAAACGGGAACGGATATCTCAGCTGCCCTCAATGTAAAGCAATGGGCCGTCAAAGTCAAAAGGGATTACGCGCATCGCCCGCCGGGCCGCCCTAATCAA
>JAJYJA010000113.1 GCA_021789795.1 Deltaproteobacteria bacterium
GCTTGGCAAGCAGCTTGCGGCCCACGCCCTGACCGCCGAGCAGGTGACCTTCCGCGACACGGCCATCCGCATGGTGATTCGCTCCTACACCCGGGAGGCGGGGGTGCGGAACCTGGAGCGCCGTCTGGGCGCCATCTGCCGGGGCATCGCCCGGGATCGGGTGGGGGGGACAATCAAGCGGCCCCTGGTGGTTACCGAGAAGGCGGTGGTCAAATACCTGGGCCCCATCGAGTTCCTCCCCGAGACCGCGGCCCGTAACTGGGGGCCGGGGCTGGCCACCGGTCTGGCTTGGACGCCGGTGGGCGGGGTGCTGCTGTTCATCGAGGCCGCCAAGATGAAGGGCAAGGGGGGCCTGATCCTGACCGGCACCCTGGGCGAGGTGATGAAGGAGTCGGCCACCGCCGCCCTGACCTATATCCGCTCCCACGCCAGCAGCCTGGGGATCGACGAGGAGCGTTTCGCGGGCGAGGACATCCACGTCCACGTCCCGGAGGGCGGCACCCCCAAGGACGGACCCTCGGCGGGGGTGGCGATGGTGGTGGCCCTGACCTCGCTCCTGTCCGGCAAGGCGGTGCGCAAGGACGTGGCCATGACCGGCGAGATCACCCTGCGCGGCGACGTGCTGCCGGTGGGCGGGGTGAAGGAAAAGGTGCTGGCCGCGGTGCGGGCCGACATCCGGGAGATATTTCTGCCCCTGCGCAACGAAAAGGACCTGCTGGACATCCCGGCCCCGGTAAAGAAGGGAATGACCTTCCACTTCGTGCAGGAGATCGGCGAGGTGCTGGGGAGGGTTTTCATCGACCAATAGGGGTATTTAAGCCGCTGATCTATGGAGATGGAGACCTGGACCTCTCAGAGTGCGCCCGGCAAGCAGGTCTTGTTGTCGGTGGTCTGCCTGGCCCTGGGCCTGGCCCTGATGATCGCCGCCCACCGTTCCGGCGTCATGGCGGGCAACGCCAGGGCCGGTTTCATGCTGGGGGCGCTGTTGGTGGCCATAGGTGGGTGGATGCTGCTTGCCAGCACCAGGCAGAATATCGTCATCGACCCCACGGCCCGCTGTATCAGCGTCGAGGACGAAAACTGTTTAGGCAAGAAATTAAGGGAGATACGCTTCGATGAGGTGGCCGAGGTGCAACTGGGCTACCTGGGTAAACGCTCAAACTTCGTCACCTACTACTATCTGACCCTTAAACTCCACAACGGCGAGGATTACCCGTTGTTCTCCCCAGGACGCTTCTATCCGGGCAGCTCGGACAGGGCGACTGTCGCGGGCTGGCGGCGGCGCCTGGAAGGTTATCTCTGGCCATGAGTCAGAGCTCGGCGCCCAAGGGGGGGGAGAGCCGGTCCGGTAAATAAGGCAGACGAGGTATTCGAGAAGAATACCACTTAGAAACGAGGAACTGGTGACACCGAGTTACATGCCCAACTAGGCCAACTCACCTTGGAGGCTCTTGCAACATGACGAGATCCAATATGGCAACTATTGCCAGCAAACGGCCGATTTTGCAAGAAGCTTCCATGGAAAACGATTTTTCATCCAAAGCGCTCGGGTGACATGGCCTCATCGGTCAAGAACCCCTCCTGCCCGAAGGCTCTTCAGCAGGAACTACATGCCCTCCATAGCTGGCTGGCAGCGGAGTCACCCTGGGCAGACCGCCGAGGCCATGGGTGTCAACTAGTATGGTACAGCCATAGCAGACGGAAAGCCGCTCGGCGGTGAGCACCTCGGCAGGGGAACCGCACAACACTGTCCTGCCCCGATCGATCAACAGCAACCGGTCGCCGTAGAGGGCCGCCAGGTTGAGATCGTGGGAAACCATGATCACGGTGACGCCCCTCTCGGCCCGGAGACGGGACAGTAAGTCCATGATCTGGATTTGATGGGCGGGATCCAGGGAGGAGGTCGGCTCGTCAAGCATCAAGATCTCCGGCTCCTGACACAGGGCACGGGCGATAACCACCCGTTGCCGTTCCCCTTCGGAGAGCTGATCAAGTCGGCGATCGGCGAGGCGGGTCACATCGGTAAAGTGCATGGCCGCGCGAGCAAGCTCCCGGTCCGACTCTCCCTCGACGTCCAGCAGTCCCAGATGGGGAGCGCGACCCATAAGCACGGTCTCGGCCACGGTGAAGGGGAAATCCTGGGGAAGCTGCTGTGGCACGACGGCCAGCCGTTGGGCCAGATGCCGCCGAGGCCAGGAGGTCAGCGGCTTGGCAAGTATCTCCACCTGCCCCGCCTCCGGGGCGATCAACCCGGCCAGCAGACGCAGCAGACTGGTCTTGCCGCTGCCGTTGGGGCCGATGATCATAAAAAATTCACCGGAAGCCACGCGCAGGTCGAGATCGCACAAAACCGGCGGCCGTCCGTTATAGGAGAGACTCAACCCCCGGGCCGTTACCACCCATGAGGTCATCGTCGTGCCCTCCAGAGCAACAGGATGAACAGCGGTGCCCCGACGAGGGCGGTGACGATGCCCACCGGCATCTCACCCGTGGTGGGGAGGGTGCGGGCCAACAGATCGCAAAGGATCAGGTAGGCACCGCCACCAAGGATGCAGGCCGGTGTCAGCAGCCGGTGGTCCGACCCCAAGAGCAACCGAAGGACATGGGGAACGATCAGACCGACAAAGCCGATCAAGCCTGACTGGCAGACCACCAGGCTTACCATGAAGGTGGTAACTGCCAGAAGGAGCATGCTCACCAGGCGCACGTTGACTCCTAGGGCGGCGGCGGATTCCCGGCCCGCCAGCAGCAGGTTCATGGGGCGGGCCAAGGTAAAGATAATGGTAAAACAGGGCAGTACGGCAATGAGCACAGGCAACCGTTCGGTGCTGCACATGCTTAGGTCGCCCATGAGCCAGAACAGAATCTGGTGCACCTCCGAAGTCTGGGTGATGGAGATGAGAGACATGATGATCGCCCCGCAGAAGGCGTTCATCATCACCCCACCCAGCAGCAAGGAGTCTCTGCCTAAGGTAGTTTGGCCGGCAACCAGACCGACCACCAGGAAAAGGATGAGCATGCTGCCGCCAAAAGCGGACAAGGCCATACCGGGAAAGGGCGAGAATCCCAGCAGCATGCCGGTGATGGCCCCCACCGCCGAACCGCCGGAGATGCCAAGGATGTAAGGTTCGGCCAGGGGGTTACGGAGCAGGGCCTGGAAGACCAGCCCGCCCAAGGAGAGCGTCGCCCCCACCGTAGCGGCCAAGATGACCCTGGGCAGGCGAATTCTCCAGACAATGACACTTGCCAGGGAGTGCGTTTTGCCCGTTCCCATGAAGGCCCGCAGCAGTTCGCCCCCCCCCTGATCGGACGAGCCAAAGGTCAAGCCCAAAAGGACACTGACCAGCAATACCATTGCCAACACCATGGTCACCAGGATCAGACGGGCTGACAGGGGGCGTTCATCGACCATGCGCCGCCTCAAACAGCTCCGGGTGAATGATGCGGACCAGGGTCTCCAGCCCATTGAGGAGGCGGGGGGTAGGCCGGTCGAAAAGTTCGGCATCCACCACATGGATACGGTCGGAGCGCACCGCTGACAGCTGTGACCACTGCCGCCACTGGTCTTTGAGCTGCTCCGAATCGTGGCCGCCGGCCATGGAGGAGATCAGCACCACCTCCGGATTCAGGGCCAGGACCTGCTCCCAGCTGAAGCGCGGATAGTCCTGCGGCCCTGCGCCCAGGTTGATTCCGCCTGCCAAGGAGATCAGCTCGTTGATCAGGGTGTTGCTGCCGGCCGTAATGAGGGGGGATGCGTCCACTTGAAAAAATACCCTTGGCCGGTATAGCGTCGAGGCCACCTGTTGCCGGACTCGCTCGATGTGGCCGGCCATCTCGGCATTGAGCGCCGCGGCCTTGGCGGGGACGCCAAGCACCACGCCCACCCCCCGGATGGCCGCCATTATCCCCTTGATGTCACGGGGATCGGTAACGTAGACCGGGATGCCGGCGGCCTCGATTCGTTCCACCTGGTATCCGGGGTTGCCGTCCCGGATGCCGAGACAGAGGTCTGGGCTGAGTCCGACGATCCGTTCAAGGTCCAGCCGCACATAGGAGCCAACCCTGGGGAGGCTTTTGGCCTCGCTGGGAGAGTCGCTGAACTGGGTGACCCCCACCAACCTGGCACCTTCGCCCAGATCAAAGACGATCTCGGTAAGGCTGGGTGCCAGGGCAATGACCCGCCGAGGATTAGCCGGCACCCGTATCTGTCGGCCGACTTGATCACGCACCTTTTGTGCATGGATGGGGAGAGCCCAGGACAGCAGCAGACAGCAAAGGATCAACACGCGACGCGTGGCGGGATTCATGGTTGGCATTGGAAGGCCCCTGAGGCGATGGTGCCTTAGCCTTCCCCATTCGGACAGGATTACCATTCATTCTCCTCCGCCAGGGTAAAACGCACTGGCACCCGGACCCACATGGCCACAGGATGACCCTTGCGCGTGCCGGCGACAAAGTGCCAGGAGCGCACCGCCTCGCTGGCTGCGGCATCCAGAATTCTGTGCCCACTACTCGTGACAAGGTGCAGGTCGCTCACCAAACCGCTGTTGGAAACTAGCACCGCCAACAGCACTTGGCCCTCCTGGCCAAGCCGTCTGGCTGAACGTGGGTAAGGGGGCGGGGGGTTGACCTGATAGAGGGGCCGAGCCAGTACCTCCTTGGTGGCAGCCGAATCTTCAGCGCCTTCTTCGCGGACAGCGGCAGGATGGGGTTGACTGGCTTGGTGTCCGCCGGTGCCGGTAGGTGATGTCTCAGCGAGGGCTTTATCCATTGCTTCACTCGTTGCCTTGACAGAAAGGGGGCCGGATAACACCCCGACGACCGAGTTGCCGGAGCCCTTGGTGGCAACAGGAGGAAGGGCTGGGTCGGGAGCGTTTCTCCTGGCGTCAGCGGCTCGTATCGCGGCATGGATTTCGGCCACCCCCCCTGCCGCTGCCTTGGGGTGGAGAGCAGCCCCCGGCCTTGTGGCTCGTATCCTCCCACTCCCGTCGGCAAGATGGGGCTGCACCTGCGGCCTTGCCCTGACGGCTGTTTTGCGCATCTTGCTGGCTGATGACGTTTCCCGGACTTTAACCGCAGCCGGGGTCTTCCGGGGTGTTGGGCCTTCAGCAGCCTGTCGTCCGGCATCCTCCTGTTGCACGGTAAATACCGAGATCACCTCCGACGACCGCGGCGGCGGCACGATTGCGTATCGTCGCCAGCCAGCCACGCAGACCAACAGGAGCAGGCCGTGAAACATCAGAGAGAGTAGCAACGCCAACACCGGACGGGAGAGATGTGCCATGGGGGGCAATGGATCAAGTCCCTGACTTACAGGTTGTGGTCTCGGCGGAGGCAATCACCAGCCGCCCGCCTCGGCATCCGTTTTCGATCCGCCGCGTTCCTGTTCCCTGGCGCACACCCCATTGACCACGGCCTCAATGGCCCTTGCCACCAGCGGCGGCAACTGGGTTCGAACAAAGCGTTCCTGCCAGGGCTTGACATCATGGCCAGCAATGCTGGCGGCCACTGCCCGAGCCCAAAGGGTATGCCCCCGGGGATCGGCAAGGCCTGCCTGTGCCGCATCGCTCATGGCCAAGGAACCGGCTACGAACCCTGCATACTCCGGCTGCAAAAGCGCCTGCTCCACGGCGGAGGTCAACGCCTGAGGGCACAGGGGACAGCCCTCCGATTCGTCGAAGAGCAGTGAATGGAGATTGATATGTCGCTCCTCAAGTCTGGCGAGGATGGAGCGCCCGGCGGTTATCCCGTCATGCCCGGCGATGGCCTGTCGCACCCCATCATACACCGCAGCCGCGATGAGTTCCCCCATTTTGGTGTGGCCACCGGTACCATCGATCTCCATCCCCTCGCCTTGCACCACCAGGATATTGTCGGTGCCGGTGCCAGTGGCGGCATGCCGGGGACTGTAGGTGCTGCGGATATCCAGATCGGCCAAGGCCGCGCTCTTGGCCTCGGTGGCGGTGATAATGGCCCGGGCCATGGCCTGCTTGCTCAGGCGGGTGTTGGTGAGGATCAGGATGTTGATGGTGCCGGGTTCGTAGCAATTGCCACTATCCTTGGCCATACGCATGGCGTTGGTCTTGACCCCGGCGGTGACCAGGGCCTGCACGGTCATATCCCGGAAGGATTTCTGGATCACGGCCAGATGTTCCATGTCCGCCCCGGTGAACAAAAAACTGCTACTGGCGGGCGGCTTGGCCAGTGCCGAACACGCTGTCTTTCGTAACTCCTCCAACCCGCTGGAGTGTCCCAATCCCCAGGTGGGCGGGGGATAAAAGTGGTTGCCCACAGTGAGCACCCCGTCCCGCTCACCCTCCAGGGTGGAGAGGATGCGTTGCGGCTTGACGAAGTCCACCACCAGGGTCTTGTTGACAAAATCGCGAATGCGGCTCTCCTGGACCATGGCCTGTCGAACATACCCCAGGGGCAAGGCGACCGGACGGGAACTCAGCATCTGATCCGAGTATATCTGATACGTCTGATCGGAGAACTCCCGCTCGTAGACCCGGGCCGCTAGCCATGAGATAAAGGCACCCATGTTGTTCCCGGCGCGACATGTGAAGTTGCACGGGAAGGAAAACACCCTTTTGTTCCTAACCGCATCGATTCCTTGCAGTGCAGGGTCGGTCAACACCGGCTCCGTGGCAGTATCCCCGCATAGGTAGATAACCTGCGGATTAAATTGCGCCAACTCGGCAGGACTCACCATGATGGCCTCGCCCGTTTTACCGAAGCAAGGGGGAGTACACCCCGCGGCCCGGATGAAATCGTTTTGGAAGGAGTCATCCCCAGGTGTCAACAGTGGCTCCTGTCCCATAAGCCGCATTACCCGTTGGCGTCGGGCGGCCGGAATCAGCAAAGTTTTGGTACTGATCAGGGTCAATTCCGCCCGGACCCGGTTGGCAACCTCCTCGGCCCTCTGACAGTCAAGCAGCTCTCCCAGTCCGATCATCCGATCAAGGGCCTCTTCCACCGAGTGTACCGGCAGGATCTCCACCACTGGGCAATGATTCCGAAACTGTTCCTTAACCCGTACATGCAAGCTGGAAACCAGGATCAAATCCGGACGGAGGGCCTCGATCCGCGGGAGAGACGGCACGGCGAAGTCACCCACCAACTCCGCTACCCCCTCTCCCTTCGGCAGGGTATCGTGGCTGGTAATCCCGACCAGCGTGCCACCGGCCCCCAGGGCTATCAACATTTCCGTGGCTGTTGGCACCAGCGACACTACCCGTTGAGGCGGAGCGGCAAAGCGCCACCCTCTTCCTCGCACGTTACGCAGGGAAGCTGCCCAGGCCGGAGGAAACTCCCCAGGCCAGGACAGTAGGAACCAAACGCGAATGACAATACGCTTCTCTTCCATGCCGGGCCTCAAAACTCATAGGAAATGGAAGCCAGTATCGAGCGACCCGCGCCAGGGTATCCCTGCTGGGTGGCCCCCCCTGTCGCGTCTTGAAAACTGCCGACATAGGTCTCATAACCGGCGTTAAAGATATTGTTACAGTTGAGGGCAGCGAGCCAGTGTTCCTTGAAGTGCTGGCTTAGCCTTAGGTCGGTGGTCATGTAGGAGTTCAGGGTGTTGCTGGGCTCGGTGGCGGTGGCCGAGGCATAGGAGGCCGGACGGTCGCCCACATAGTGAAGCACCGCCGTGGTGGTGAGTCCCGAGGGCATGAAGTAATCAACCTCGCCCCTCGCTTGATTGGTGGGGGTGCCCGGGGCCTGCCGCCAGGGGCCGGTGGTCTCTTCCTCCTGCGCCTGGGTGCGGGTATAACTCAGTTCCACCCGCACCGGATCGACGGGCTTGATCACGATGTCATTGATCGCCCTAATGGAGCCAGTCCGTGATCGCCGTAATCGAGCCACTTGCAGAGGCCGACTTTGGGTCTCGGGGTGAGTCAAAATTAGATAGTTTTCCCTCCTTTTTCA
>JAJYJA010000001.1 GCA_021789795.1 Deltaproteobacteria bacterium
AGATGCCAATTCTGCGGCACTAAGCTGGATAGTTGCGAAAGATGTAAAGAAAATTCCGCATCAGGCCGATAGAGTGGAAAAGCGGGCCTTCCCGTGATGATCTCCGCCATCGGGCCGGGCTGGCCTGATGACTACCTACTTGACTATCCCCGCACCTTGAGCCATGAATAAGACTCAGACCTCAGCGCCCCACTGGCGGCGACGCCTCCTTCCCCGCGAGCCCCGCCCGGCCCGGGCCCGGGCCGCCATCTGTGGCCTGGCTTGCTTTACCGTCCTCTACTGCTCCGCCGCCGGACGGGGCGAGCCCCAGGCGCCCGCCGCCTCACTCCAGACGTCCCAGGCAGCCCTCGCCGACCGGAGTGAGGCGGCGCGCCTTGAGGCCGTCATCCGGCAGATGGCCGGGGCCCTCTTCGCCCATCTGGGCGACGACGCCGACCCCAGCCAGGGCGACCTGGCCGGCGGCATCGTGGTCAGCAGCTTCGTGGATCTAAGGCAGTTGACCCGCACCTCCTCCTTTGGCCGTTATCTGGCGGAGCAGCTCATGGGCGAGTTCCAGCAGCGGGGCTACCGGGTGGTGGAGATCAGGAAGAGCAAGGACATCTTGATTCAGGAACGGCGGGGCGAGTACGGGCTGTCCCGGAATCCCGGGGAGATCACGCCCGAGGTCGCGGCCCAGGCCCTGGTCACCGGCACCTACACCGTGACCGAGGACAGCATCCTGGTCAACGCCAAGGTCTTGGACAACCGGAGCGCGGTGCTGCTCTCCAGCGCCACCATGGTCTTCCCGCGCACCAAACTGGCCAATCTGCTCCTGGCCGACAGCGCCTCCGCCCGTCCGCCCAGGACGCGCCCGGAGATGACCACCATGAAACGCCTCGAATGAGGCCAAAGACCGTTAGGGCCGACATGAAGCTCAGATCAACTCCCGCCTCGCCCTGCCCGCCGCCCCGCCGCCGAGTGACGCTGCTCGTCGGCCTGCCGTTGGCGGTGGCCTGCCTCCTCCCCCCTCACTCCTGGGCCGGCCAGGGCCCGGAACCGCCCGCCGGCCCGGCCGCCGAAGCTACAAGGCCCGCCCCCACGCCCCTGGCTCTCGACCTGGGCCGCATGTCGCGGGAGGTGGCGGGCAAGGTCTTCTACCAGCTCAAGGCCGACGGCCATGAGGACTCCCGCGCCCGGCTGGCGGTGGTCTGCGCGGTGCCGCTCTCCGACCTCAAGCGGGAGACCGAATTCGGGCGGATGGTGGCCGAATACTACCTGACCGACCTCGCGGACCGAGGCCTCAAGGTGCGGGAGCTGCGCCTGGGAAAAGACATCAACATCCTGCCCCAGGCCGGGGAATTCATCCTCTCCCAGAACCTGGGCGAGCTGGCGACCGATGCCCCGGCACTCGACTACGTGGTGGTCTCGACCTTCACCAACACCCGCAACACCCTCATCCTCCAGGGCCGGCTGGTCTCCCTGCAAGACGGCCTGGTCAGCAGCTCCTGGCGCTACACCTTCCCTCTCACCCGGGATCTGACCACCCTCCTTACCGACCAGCCCCGGCCCTGCACCATCGCGGTCAAGGGGTTCGCTGGCGGGCAACAGAATTAGGCGCGGAGGCGAGATGACCAGGCAACTCTGGCGGCTCTTCCTGCCCCTGGCGCTGACCGCGCTCGGGACGTTTATCGCCGTCTCCGCCGTCCGGGCCACGGAAACCGCCGTCCCCGCCGAGGCACCCACCACCGTCACCTATCAGACCCCCGCCGATCTGGCGGAGCTGGTCAACACCGTCTGCGACGGGGCCAGGTCACGGTTCCACGGCTTTTTTGGCCCCCAGGTGATCTGGGTTAAGCCCTTCCTCACCCTGGGACAGAAGCAGGGAAACCGGCCCACGGAGCTGGGGGCCACCCTGGCCGACCAGATGACCGCGGTCATCAACAACGACACCCTGAGCACCAGGGGCAAGGCGAGCGGCTCGGTGACCCAGGGCCTGACCGGGGTGCTCCAGGAGCTAGACGGCTACCTGCGGATTAACATCAGCGGGGTGAACGCGGCCGGCGAGCGGGCCTCCTACGTGGTCAACGTCGAGATGTCGGAGCCCATCTACCGGGCCCTGCACACCTATCCCTGATTGCCATGCCGGAAGAAAAGGACGACTGGCTAGACGACCTGGAAGACGCCATCGCCGCCTCGCCCGAGAGCGGCCCGGCCCAGTCCGACCTCAGTTCCCTGTTGATCGAGGATGAGGCCCAGACGCCCGCCCCCTCGCCGGGAGAGGAAGCTCAGACGGAAACGGATGAGCTTGATCAATCGGCGATCGACGCCCTGCTCTCCGGGGGCGACGGGGCGGCGGCCGAGGCCGGGGAGCTTTCGCAGTCGGATCTCGACACCCTCCTGGTCAGCCCCCAGACGCCCGCCCCGGCCAAGGAGACCGCCGACCCAGATCAGGACGAGATCGACAAGCTGTTCTCCGAGGCCGACAGCCTCGACGCCGCCACCGAGGTACCCTTCCCGGAGTCGGAGACCGACTTCAAGGACCTCTTCGACGGTCAGGAACCGGCAGCCCCGTCCCCCACCCCGGCCCCGCCTCTCGACTTCGACAGCGACGAATTCAAGCTCGACACGGAGATCCCCGACATCCCGGACAGCATCGGCCTCGCCTCCCCGCCTGCGGAGCCGCCCCCCCCGGCGGACGAGGCCACCGCCGTCGCCGAACCGCCACCCGAGGCCGCCGCCCCCTCCCCAGCCGGAGAGGAGGCTCCGCCCGCCCTCGCCCCGTCCGCCGTCGCTGGACTCGGGGCCGGGCTCGCCCTGCTGCTCGCCAAGCGCCGGCTGCTCCTGGGGGCCGGGCTGCTGGCCCTGCTGCTCTTAATCGGCGGCGGGCTCTTTTTCGCCCGCCACCGGCGGACAGCCCCGGTTCCGCCCGCCGTGCAGGAGGAGACGGCGCCCGTCCCGGCGGCCCCGGAACCCGCCCGGCCGCCGGGGCCGCCCCCCCCGGCAGCGGCCCCGGCGCCAGGCGTCACCGCCATCCCGCCCCCGGCGGCCCCCGCCCCCCCGGTGGTCGCCGATCTCGATCTCACCCTGCCGGCGGACAGTCAAGAGCTGGTAATCACCCTGCACGCCTCCGACCCGGACAACCGGGAGCTAAGCTACGACTTCGTGTCCATGCCCCAGCACGGCCAACTCTCCGGGCAGGCCCCCAACCTGATCTACACCCCCCAGCCCGGTTTCAGCGGCCAGGACAGCTTTTCGGTCAAGGCCGGAAACGGCGCCAGCGAGAGCGCCCCAGCCACCGTCCGCATCACTAGGCTGGCCCCGACCAAGGCGGCCCCGCCGGAGACGAAGGCCGAGGCCAAGGAGGAGACGATAAGGGCCCAGGACGCCAGCTACACCGTCACCGGCGGCCAGGGCCGGAGGATCGACTGGCGGCGGCTCTGGCGGGCGGCCAACCGGTCGTCAGAGACTTACCAGGCCCGGGTGGACATCCTGACCCCGCCCCGGCACGGCGACGTGCGGCTCAAGGGCGAGGCGGCGATCTATCGGCCCGCCTCAGGCTTTGCGGGCGCCGACACCCTCCGCTACCGCTTCCGTTTAGGCTCCCGGATGTCGGCGCCCGCCACCCTGACCATGCGGGTGATCCAGCCCCGCCCCCCTAAGCCCCCGTTGATCCACCTGCAAGCCCTGGCCCCGGAGTACCAGACCGGCGACACCGTAAGCCTAAATGCCAGCCAAACCCTAGCCGGCAGCCGCCCCCCCGGCCTGATCTTCACCTGGGAGCAGCAGTCCGGGCCGCCGGTGCGGCTGCGGGCCCTAGACGAGTCCGAGTCGCGGGTGGACTTCGTGGCCCCGGCCTTCTTCAGCAACGAGGATGACCCGCGTCTGACCTTCCTCCTGACCGTGACCGCCCCCAACGGGCAGAGCGCCTCCCGGGAGGTCGTGGTCAGGGTCAAGTCCCGCCGTCACTCCGCCCTCTGGGGCCAAGGCCACTGAATCCGGCGCCCGGCGTTGCCCCCTCCCGCCAGACCCCCGATCAAACCATGCCGCCCGCCAGGCGCTTAAGCTCGGCAATCATACTGGCATAGTCAGGGGCGCCGAAGACCGCCGAGCCGGCCACGAAGACGTTGGCCCCGGCGGCGGCCACGGCGCCGATGGTGGCGGGACCGATGCCGCCGTCGATTTCGATGTCCACCCGCAAACCCCGGCGGTCGATCATCTCTCTTAACTGCCGGGTCTTGGCCACCGCGCCGGGGATGAAACCCTGGCCGCCGAAGCCGGGGTTGACGCTCATCAGCATCACCAGATCCAGATCTTCCAGTATGCAGTCCAGGCTGGCCAGGGGGGTGGCCGGGTTCAAGACCACCCCGACCCGCTTGCCCAGTTGCTTGATGGCGGCAACGGTGCGGTGCAGGTGGGGGCAGGTCTCGACGTGCACCGTAATCCAGTCGGCCCCGGCCTCGGCAAAGGCCTCAAGGTAGCGGTCGGGCTGGGCGATCATCAGGTGCACGTCCAGGGGGGCGCGGGTGACGCGGCGGGCCGCCGCCACCACCAGGGGGCCGATGGTGAGGTTGGGCACGAAGTGGCCGTCCATGACATCGACGTGGATCACGTCGGCGCCGGCGGCCACCACCTGGGTGATCTCCTCGCCCAGCCGGGCGAAATCGGCGGACAGGATGGAGGGGGCGATCAGGGGCTTGGACATGGAATTTCCTCCGTTGGTAAGCAGAGCGTGGGTCAGGGAACAGGTAGATCGGCCTGTTTGAGACGCCGTCAGCCTTGCCCTATACCAGATTCCCGGCCAATGCGCTTGTCGCTTTTGCGGTTGCCCGCCGCCCGCCCTCCTACCAAGTGGCAGTTACTCCCAAAAACGTCCGCCTCCCGGCAGGGGACGCGGGTTAGCGGGCGGCGAAAAAATTTGACAGCCGCGTTTTTTTCTGCGTATCCTTATAGGTATTCGCCCCAGGCCGTCCTAACCTGGGATCTGCCACGCCATCCCTGGACGTCGCCGGCTGGACAAACCACTTTTACAGGAGAATATTTATGAAAATCAAGGCGTTACTGTTGGCAGTACTGGCAATTTTCCTGTTCGCCTCCACCCAGGCCTCGGCCGAGACCCAGTGGCAGAAGACCCACCCGCGCCGGGTGCAGGTCAACCAGCGGCTAAAGAAGCAGAACCGACGCCTCCACCAGGAGGTGAAGGAAGGCGACCTGAGCAAGAAAAAGGCCGCCCGTCTGCACCGCAAGGATAAAGGTATCCGTCGGGAGGAGCGCGCCATGGCGCACAATAACGGCGGCCACCTCACCAAGCAGGAACAGGGGATCATCAACCGCCAGGAAAACCGGGTCAGCCACCAGATCGGTCAGTAAGCAACGCCCGGCCAACTTTACCAGAGGTAACGCTCCATGAAGAAGATGAAGCTAAGCGCCAAAATCACCGGCGGTTTCGGGATCGTCATCCTGCTGATGATCGGGGTGATCGGGGTCTATCAGTTCTCCTCCCTGCGCACCACCAGCGGCTTTGAAGACCTGCTGGGCGACGACATCTTAATCGAAAACCACGCCCTGCAGGCGGATGTCGAGCTGGAGGCGGCCTTAAACGCCCAGACCGAGTTTTTGGCCAGCAAGGGGCAGCAGGCGGTGGCGGCGCACCAAAAGGCGGTGGCCGGGTTTACCAAGCATATCCAGGCCCTCAAGGCGGTGGAGGACAAGAACAACCCCAAGCAGGCCAAGGTGGCCGCCGAGCTCCTGGCCGGGATGGGCGAGTACGACGCCCTGTTCGGCAAGATGACGCAGGCGGTGGCCGCCATCGGGGCCAACGATAACGAGGGCGACCAGGGCCGCTTCCGCAAGGCGATCCACGACCTGGAGGACGACCTGAAGGAGCACGACCAGGGTGATCTGGCCACCGCCCTGGCCAGGATGCGCCACGCCGAGAAGGACTTCATCCTCTCCGGCGGCGAGGCCAAGGGGGCGGCCTTCAAGACCGCGCTCGCCAACTACACCGCCACCCTGAACGCCTCCACCTGCGAGGCGGAGGCCAAGGCGGCCCAGCAGAAGGCGCTCGCCGACTACCAGGCGGCGGCGGACAAGCTTATGGCCGGCGGGGCCGGGGATCGCGAGGCGGCGACCAAGGCCCTGGCCGCCTCGGGCGAGGCCATGGACACCGCCCTCAACTCGGTAAACGTCCCCGACATCCGCACCCGGCTGCTCTCCATCCGCCGGCACGAGAAGAACTTCATGCTCCGAGGCGAGGACACCTACCTCAAGCAGACCCACGCCGCCATCGCCAAATTCAAGGAGACGGTGGAGAAGTCGGGCATCATGCAGAAGCACATGGGCCCGCTGCTCGCCGAGCTAGCCGCCTACCAGCAGGGCTTTGACGACATGAGCGCCAAGATGACCGCCCTGGCCCAGGACCAGGCGGCGGCGGCCAAGCTGGTCAAGGGGCGTATCGACCCGGCGATTAAGGAGATCGTCAACGAGAGCCGCACCACCGGCGACGCCACCTCGGCCAGCATCGTCGCGTTGGCCCAGCGTTTGTCCGGCATCGCCATCGCGGCCAGCCTGATCATCATCGTCTTCGCCATCGGCCTGGCCCTGGCCCTGGCCCGTTCCATCTGCGGGCCCATCGACCGGGCGGTCAAGGGGATCATCGCCGGCGCCGAGCAGGTCTCCGCCGCCTCGAACCAGGTCTCGGCCTCCAGCATCACCCTGGCCGAGGGCGCCACCGAGCAGGCGGCCTCGCTGGAGGAGACCAGCGCCTCGATGGAGGAGATGTCCTCCATGACCCGCCAGAACTCGGAGAACGCCGCCCAGGCCGACGGCCTGATGCGCGAGTCCCTGGCCGTGATCCAGCAGGCCGACAGCGCCATGCAGGAGATGGGCCGCTCGATGACCGAGATCGCCCAGGCCAGCGCCGAGACCTCGAAGATCATCAAGACCATCGACGAAATCGCCTTCCAGACCAACCTCCTGGCCCTAAACGCGGCGGTCGAGGCGGCCCGGGCCGGGGAGGCGGGGGCCGGGTTTGCGGTGGTGGCCGAGGAGGTGCGGAATCTGGCCATGCGCTCCACCGAGGCGGCCAAGAACACCGCGAGCCTCATCGAGGGCACGGTGGCCAAGGTGACCAGCGGCAAGACCATCGTCGAGCAGGCCACCTCCGCCTTCCACGGGGTGGCGGAGAGCAGCTCCAAGGTGGCGGGCCTGATCGGCGAGATCGCCACCGCCTCCAAGGAGCAGGCCCAGGGATTTGCCCAGATCAGCCAGGCCATCACCCAGATGGACGCGGTGACCCAGCAGAACTCGGCCACCGCCGAGGAGTCGGCGGCGGCCGCCGCCGAGCTGAACACCCAGGCCAGCGCCATGATGGGCACGGTGCGCGAGATCCAGGTGCTGGTCAACGGCGGCGAGGAGCTAAAGAGGCCGCCCGCCCCGCCCACGCTGGCGGCGGGCCGCAAGGCCAGGCCCGAGGTCGCCGAACACCGGCGGGCGGGCCAGGCCAAGACCGCCCTGCCCCCGCCCGCCGCCAAGCGTCCGGCGGGCCCGGCCCCCAAGCCGGCCAAGAAGCCGGGGGCCGGGCCCTCGCCCGAGGAGATCATCCCCATGGACGACGAGCACAACTTCGAGGACTTCTGATTCGCTTGCAAGCCTGACGGACATGGGTTAGGGTAAAGGGCCGCCCGCTTGGCGCGGCCCTACTCCCTAATCTAAAAACGCCCGAGGACAGGCATGGACAAGCAGCTTCTCTTTGAAATCGGCGCCGAGGAGATCCCCGCCGGCTATCTCCTGCCGGCGGTGGAGGCCCTGGCCGCCAACCTGGGCCAAGGCCTGCGCGGCCTGGGCCTATCCTTCCAGGGAATCGGCGCCGCCGTCACCCCCCGCCGGCTGGTGGTGCGGGTTGATGGCCTGATCCCCCGCCAGCCGGACCGGGTGGAGGAGGTCATGGGCCCGGCCAAGAAGGCCGCCTTCACCGCCGACGGCCAGCCCACCAAGGCCGCCCTGGGCTTCGTAAGCTCCAGAAACGCCTCCCTCTCCGACCTCAAGACCGTCCAGACCCCCAAGGGCGAATACCTCATGCTCCGCCAGGAGCGCCCCGGCCAGGATACCCGCGAACTCCTGCCCGAGCTGCTGGCCGAGATGATCCGCCAGGTGCCCTTTCCCAAGTCCATGCGCTGGGGCAGCGCCAAGACCACCTTCGCCCGGCCCATCCAGTGGCTTGTCGCCCTCTACGACGGCCAGACCGTGCCGCTCACGGTCGAGGGCGCGGGCGCGGCGGGCGAGGTGACCTACGGCCACCGCTTCATGGCTCCGCAAGCGATAAAAGTAAGGGATTATGACCAGTACGTGGCCGCCCTGCGGGAGGCCGGGGTGCTGGTCGAGCCCGAGGAGCGCCAGGCCCGGGTGCGGGCCGAGATCGACCGGGCGGCGGCGGCGGTGGGCGGGACTATCCTGCCCGACCCGGAGCTGGTGGACACGGTGGCCAACCTGGTGGAGTCGCCCCACGCCCTGGCCGGCTCCTTTGACCCCAAGTTCCTGGCCCTGCCCCAGGACGCCCTGATCACCTCCATGCGCGAGCATCAGAAATACTTCGCCGTCCTGGACGAGCGGGGCCGGCTCAAGGCCAACTTCGTGGCCGTCAACAACACTAAGGTCAAGGACGCGGCCCTGGGCGCGGCTGGCCATCAGCGGGTGCTGCGGGCCCGGCTGGAGGACGGGCTGTTCTTCTTCCGCGAGGATCAAAAACAGCCGCTCGCCCAGCGGGTGGCGGGGCTCGAAGGCCTGGTCTTCCAGAACCGCCTGGGCACCATGCGGGAGAAGACCGAGCGGGTGCGGGCCTTAGCCCGCGCCCTGGCCGCCCGCCTGGCCCCCGAGCGGGTGGAGTTGGTGGACCGGGCCGCCTATCTCGCCAAGGCCGACCTCTTGACCGCCATGGTCAACGAGTTCCCCTCCCTGCAAGGGGCGATGGGCCGGGATTACGCCCGCCTAAACGGCGAGGACGAACAGGTGGCAATCGCCATCCACGAGCACTACCTGCCGGTGCGGGCCGAGGGTCAACTGCCGGAGGGGGTGATCGGCGCCATCGTCGGCATCGCCGACCGCATCGACACCATCGCCGGCTGCTTCGGCATCGGCCAGGCGCCCACCGGCTCCACCGACCCCTTCGGCCTGCGCCGCCAGGCCCTGGGGCTGATCCGCATCGTCGAGCGCCACGGCTTTTCCCTCTCGCTCACCGCGCTGATCGCTCAAGCCCTGACCCTGTACGCCGATAAGCTTAGCGAGGGGCGGGAGGCGGCTTTAGCCCCCATCCTGGAGTTCATCCGGGGCCGCTACAGCAACGACCAGACGGCCCGAGGCGTCGAGCCCGAGGCGGTGGAGGCGGCGGTGTCGGTGGCCTTCGACGACCTGGCCGACTGCGGACGCCGGATCAAGGCCCTGACCGAGATCAGCCGTCAGCCCGCCTTCCCGCTCCTGGCCGGGGCCTTCAAGCGGGTGATGAACATCATCAAGGGCCGGCGGGAGACGGGGGCGGTAAACCCCGGCCTGTTCGCCGACCCGGCGGAGACCGCCCTGCACCAGGCCCTGACCGAGACCCACACCCAGGCCCAGCCCGCAATCGACCAGGGCGATTACCTGGCCGCCCTGACCGCGATCCTGCGGCTCAAGGGCCCGGTGGACGTATTTTTCGAGCAGGTGATGGTGATGGCCGACGATCCCGCGGTGCGGGAAAACCGTCTGCGGCTTCTGGCCGCCATCGCCGCCCTCTTCCTGCAGATCGGCGACCTGTCGAAATTCAGCCGCTAAACGAGCCGATGCGCGTCAGCCACATCACCGATTACCTGGCCAAGGCCAACGCCTTCTTCACCCACAGCGCCCTGTCCGCCAACCTGCAACGCCAGGTGGACGGCAACCGCGACCTGCTGGCCAACATCGCCCGCCGGGCCGGCAACGACATCGCCAGTCAAGCGATCGTCGAGTCCCGGCGCCAGATCTACGGCGGGGCGGTGGATCGTTTAGTCTGAGGCCCTGGTATTCTAACCCTAGGAGAACCCACCATGCGTAAAGTTATCCTCTTCCTGCTACTCGGCTTTCTGGCCGTCAACCTCGCCGGCTGCGGCTACAACACCATCCAGGCCAACGACGAGGCGGTGACCGCCGCCTGGGGCGACGTGGAGGCCGCCTACCAGCGCCGGGCCGACCTGATCCCCAACCTGGTGGAGACGGTGAAGGGCTACGCCGCCCACGAGAAGGACACCCTGATCGCGGTCACCGAGGCCCGGGCCAAGGTGGGCCAGATCAAGGTGGGGGCCGAGGTGATGAAAGACCCCCAGGCCTTCGCCAAGTTCGAGGCCGCCCAGGGGGGCTTGAGCTCCGCCCTCTCCCGGCTGATGGTGGTGGTGGAAAAATATCCCGACCTGAAGGCCAACCAGTCGTTCCAGGACTTCCAGCACCAACTGGAGGGCACCGAGAACCGGATCAACGTCGCCCGGGTGCGCTACAACCAGGCGGTGCAGGCCTTTAACACCTCGATCCGCACCTTTCCCAACAACCTGACCAACAACTTCCTGCTCCACCTCTCCCGCCGGGAGCCGTTCAAGGCCGAGGCGGGCGCCGCCAAGGCCCCGAGCGTCAAGTTCTGATGGCGTCGCCAACAGACCGATCTACGGCGTTTTGCGAGATCATCAATTTTGACCGGGATACCGCAGGTGCGTCTTAACCTCTCACCAGCTCGCCTGCGGCTGGCCGTCCTTTGGCTGGCCTTGGCCGGGATCCTGGCCCTGACCGCCCCCGCCTGGGGGCTTGAGCCGCCCGCCTTCCACGGCTACGTCAACGACTACGCCCACCTGCTCCGGCCGGAGACGGTACAGCTCCTGGATCAGGCCTTAAGCGACTTCGACCGCTCCGACTCCACCCAGGTGGCGGTGCTGACCATTGACTCCCTGGCGGGCGACAACCTGGAGGACTTCAGCATCCGCACCGCCGAGCGCTGGAAGATCGGCCAGAAGGGCAAGGACAACGGCGTCCTGCTGCTGGTGGTAAAAAATGACCACAAGCTGCGGATCGAGGTGGGCCGGGGCCTGGAGGGGGTGCTGACCGACCTGCTGGCGGGCCGGATCGTCGATAACGTCATCCGCCCCCTGTTTAAAGAGGGCCGCTACGACGAGGGGGTCAAGGCCGGGGTGGGGGCGATCATCCAGGCCTGCCGGGGCGAGTTCAAGGCCGACCCCCGCGCCCTGGCCCGGCGCGCTCAGGGCCAGGGGCCGCCGCCGGCCTTGGCCTATTTCCTCTTTGGCTTCCTGGCCATCGCCTTCTTGGGCCGGATGTCCAAACCCCTGGGGATAGTGGCCGGGGCGGTGCTGCTGCCGCTCGCCGTCTTTCTCGGGCTGGGCTCGCTCGGCTGGCTGGCGCTCCTCATCCTCTTGCCCGCCGGGGCCTTGGGTGGCTTTCTGCTGCCCCTCATCCTCGCCAACCTGCTCTTTGGCGGCGGGGGCGGGTTTGGCGGCTTCGGGGGCGGCGGCTTCGGCGGGGGTGGGGACAGCGGCTTCGGCGGCTTTGGCGGCGGTGATTTCGGAGGCGGCGGCGCCTCGGGGGGTTGGTGATGACAGACGCGGAACATTTCTTTTCCGAGCCGGAAAAGTTGCAAATCGCCCAGACCATCTCCGAGGTGGAGAAGAGCACCTCGGGCGAGATCCGCCTGCTGGTGGAGGATCGCAGCGACGCCTACCCCGAGGCGACCCTGCTGGGCGGCTTGCTGATTGGCGGGATCGTGGCCCTGGCGATCACCGACCGCTTTTTCCACGACTCCCTGTGGGCCTATATCCCCTGCGCCTTTGTCTGTTTCCTGCTCGCCGGGGCGCTGCTGAAACTACTCCCCGGCCTGCGCCGGCTCTTCGTGTTCGCCCATCGGGCGGAGCGCCGGGTGCGCGAACACGGGGCGCTGCTCTTCTACGCCCACGGACTGCACAAGACCCGCGAAGGCACCGGGGTGCTATTCCTGCTCTCCCTGTTCGAGAAGCGGGTCTGGGTCCTGGCCGACGCCGGCATCTACCAGAAGTTGCGCCAGGAGGAGTTGCAGACCTACACCAGCAAGATCGTGGCCGGGATCAGCAAGGGCAACAAGACCGAGGCCATCTGCGCCGAGATCCGCCGCCTGGGCGAGACCCTGGCCCGGCACTTCCCGCCCCGTCCCGACGACACCGACGAGCTGGCCAACGAGGTCATCGTCGAGGGCAAGCAACCGGATTGAGCCGGAGGGCGCCGCATGGAGCAGGAGCACGCCGTCACCTTTCTGCCCGCCAACCGCACGGCCAGGTTGCCGGAGGGCCTAAGCCTGATCAAGGCGGCCCGGGCCTTGGGGTTGCACATCAACTCCTCCTGCGGCGGGGCCGGGGTGTGCGGCAAGTGCCGGGTGAAGATCGAGCAGGGCCAGGTCGAGGGCGGGACCAGCGAGAAACTTAGCGCCGCCGATCTGGCCGCCGGCTACCGCCAGGCCTGCACCGCCCTGGTGGCCGGAGAGGTCACGGTCCGCATCCCGGTGGAGTCGGGGGCGAGCGGCGGCGCCTTCTCCACCGTGGCCCCGGAGCGGCAGCGGGCCCGGATGCACCTCTTCGACCTGGAGGCGTTGCGGCAGGAGGGGCTGTTCGAGCCGCCGGTGGAGAAGCTCTGCCTGGAGCTGACCCCGCCCAGCCCGGCCGACAACCGGGCCGACGCCGGACGGATGATCCAGGGCCTGGCCGAGCAGTACGGCCTGCGCCAGGTGGCCGTCAACCTGCCGGTGCTGCGCCGGCTAGGAAGGGTGATGCGGGAGAGAAATTTCCTGATCACCGTCACCGTGGCCCGTTCGGTGAACGGCAAGTTCCGCAACCAGATCGTCAACGTCCAGCCCGGCTGCTGGTCGGGCCGCAACTTCGGCCTGGCCATCGACATCGGCACCACCACCATCTACGGCCAGCTCCTCGACATGCACAGCGGCGCCATCCTGGCCGAGGAGGGCGACTACAACCCCCAGATCAGCTACGGCGAGGACGTCATCTCCCGGATCGTCTTCGCGGAGAAGGCCCCCGGCCTGGCCACCATGAACGAGCTGGTGGTGGCGGCCATCAACAACCTCATCCACCGCCTCCTGGCCCGGCCCCTGCCGCCCTCCCCCGGCCTGAGCGAGACCCCCATCGGCCGGGAGGAGATCAACTCGGTGACCGTGGCCGGCAACACCACCATGACCCACCTCTTCCTGGGCCTGGAGCCGGCCCAGATCCGCCGCGCCCCCTACGTGCCGGTCTCCACCTTCTTCCCGCCGCTTAGGGCCACCGACCTGGGGCTCGATCTGCCCCCCCACGCCCTGGCCTTGGTCTATCCTTCGGTGTCGAGCTACGTGGGCGGGGACATCGTGGCCGGGGTCATGGGCTCCGGCATGTACCGCACCGGCCTGCTCACCCTCTACATCGACATCGGCACCAACGCCGAGATCGTCATCGGCAACCGGGAGTGGCTGGTCTGCGCCGCCTGCTCCGCCGGCCCGGCCTTCGAGGGCGGCGGCATCACCCACGGGATGCGGGCCGCGCGCGGCGCCATCGAGGACTTCAGCTTAAACCCCGAGACCTGGGAGCCGATGAACATCACCATCGGCGACCGGCCGCCCATCGGCATCTGCGGCTCGGGGCTCTTGATCATCGTCGCCGCCCTGTTCCGACACGGGGCGCTCAACCAGGCGGGCCGCTTCAACCCCATCGACACCCCTAGGCTGCGGCAGGGCAAAAACGGCATGGAATTCGTCCTGGCCTGGGAGGCGGACGCGGGCGTCGAGCACGACATCGTGATCAACGAGGTGGACATCGACAACTTCATCCGGGCCAAGGCCGCCATCTTCGCCGGGGCCAAGACCCTGATCGAGGAGGTGGGGCTTGCGGTAGCCGATCTTGAGCAGATCATCCTGGCCGGGGCCTTCGGCTCCTACATCGATCTCGACGCCGCCATGACCGTGGGCCTGCTGCCCGAGGTCGCCCCCGAGAAGGTGCTCTACGTCGGCAACGGCTCGCTGATGGGGGCCCGGATGAGCGAGCTTAGCAACCACATCCGCCGGGACGTGGTGGAGGTGGTGCGCAAGCTGACCAGCTTCGAGCTCTCCGAGGTGAGGCACTTCAAGGATCAGTACGTCGCCTCCCTCTTCCTGCCCCATACCGACAGCTCCCTGTTTCCCAGGGTTAACAAGTGGCTGAAGCCTTAATCTTCCCGCTCTTGGCCGGGAATCCCGACCCCTGTTGGCTGGACGGGAAAAGCTATCCGCTCACCGTCCTCTTGGACGGCGTCCCGGAGTACCTGTTTGCCAAGGGGGTGGCCTCGGCGGCGGCCCTGGCGGCGGTGGCCGCCGACACGGCCCGCCTTTTGTCCACCCGCTATGCCGGACGGCGTTTGCTGCTGGTTGAGGTGCGGGAGGGGGGCGGGGTCTTTGCCGGCCTGGTGCGCCGGCAGCTGGCGGGCCTGGGGGAGGAGAGCGGACTGCGGGTGGAGACGGGGAGCATCAAGGTGCGGAGCTACGGCCAGGGAAGCCGGGCCACGGCCCCGCGGGTGGTCGCGCCGCTCTGCGACGCCCGGGGCCGGGAATTTGCCGACTGCTCGGGATTCGACGCCGTGGCGCTGCTGGACGACCTGATCGACGCCGGGCACACGGCGGTCTGGCTGGCGGAGACTTATCTGCCCCGGTTCGCGGCCCGGGAGGTCAAGGTCTGCACCATGCTCGACAAGGCGCGGCCTAGGGGCCGGGAGATCGCGGCGGCGCTGGGCCGGGTGATGCTCTCCTCCGGCCTGCGGGTGGCCGACGACTGGCTGGTGGGGTACGGCCTGGACCTGACCGTCCCGGGAGGGGGCACGGCACCGGAACTGCACCTCTTCCGCCCGGCCCTGCCCGGCGGGGTTTACGCCTTCAACACCGCCCTTGAGCCACGCCTGACCGCCGCCTACCAGGCCGATCCCCAGGGCTTACGCCGGCAGCTCGCCTCTTACGTGAGCGCGGGATAAAGGTCACGCGGCGCTCCCGGCCCGTCCTTGCGACTCGATTCGTCCGCCTCCCTTGCGAGGGCCTATTCGCCGGCCCCCACCGTCACCTGAACGTAACTCTCCGGCCGGATGTACCTGGCCGCCGCCTGTCGCACCTCCTCCGCCGTCACCTGGCCGATGGCCGCCAGGTAGCGGTTGCCGAAGTCCTGGCCCAGGCCGTAGGTCTCGCTCAAGGCCAGATCCAGGGCCTGGGCGCTGTTGGTTTGCAGGCCCAGATCGTAGTGCCCGGCCAGCAGCCCCTTGGCCTTCTCCAGTTCCTCCACGCTTAGGGGCTCGGCCCGCACCCGCTCAAGTTCCCGCCACAGGGAGGCGATGGCCTCCGCCCGCTTGTCCGGGCTGGTGCCGATATAGACCCCGAAGGAGCCGGTGTCCAGGCCCAGCAGGGTGAAGGACGACAGGCTGTAGGCCAGTCCCTGCCGGTCGCGCAACTGACGGAAGAGCCGGCCGCTCTGGCCGCTCAAGGCGGTGTCTAAAAGCTCCAGGGCATAACGATCCGGGCCGGTGAGGGTGGGGCCGATAAAGCCGATGACGATGTGCACCTGCTCCTTGTCCTGGGGCCGATGCACCAGCCGCGGCGGATGCGGGGCGGCGGGCGGGTTGATCCTCGGGGGCGCCAGACCATCCGCCGCCGGCCGCCATTGGCCAAACAGGCGACTGGCCCGTTCGTGGGCCTCGCTGGCCTTGATGTCGCCGGCCACCGCCAGCACCAGCCGCTCGGGCCGGGCATGCCGGAGATAGATGTCCCGCAACTCCGGGGCGGAGAAGGCGGCGATCGCCTCCGCCGCGCCCAAGCCATTCAAGGCGTAGGGATGCTCTTGAAACAGGGCCCGGTTGAACTCGACAAAGGCGGTGGCGGTCAGGGAATCCCGCTGCTGCCTTAAGGCCGCCAGCCGCTCGGGCCGGATCTTGTCCGCCTCCTGGGGGTCGAAGGCGGGGGTGGTCAGCACCTCGGCCATCAACTCCAGACCCTCGCCGAAGAAACGGGACAGAAAGGCCGCCTTGAGGCCGAAGGTATTTTTCCCCGCGAACCCGGAGAGGTCTCCGGCCATGTCGGCGATCTTGAGCGACAGCTCCCGGGCGTTCACCCTGGCGCTGCCCTTGGGCAGCAGGTCGGCGATAAAGGCAAAGGCGCCGTTGCTCTCCAGGCCTTCGGCCATCAGCCCGCCGGGGAAGACCGCCTGGATGGCCACCGTCGGCACCTGGGGCTCCTCCCGCACCAGCAGGGTGATCCCGTTATCCAGGGTGAAGCGGTGGACGTTGCCGAGGTAGGAGTCAATCAGCGAGGCCTCAGCTTCGGACTGCCCCCTGCCCTCCGTCCGGGCGATGCTGGCCAGCAGTTCTTCCTGGCCGAGGTCTAGGTCGGCCTCCCTGGGGAGAAGACAGCCCACGGTGAGGCGGCGGGGGTCGCAGTACCGGCGGGCCACCCGCTCCAGATCGGCCACGCCTACCGCCCGAATCCGTTCGAGATAGGCGTCCTCCCGCGGGTCGCCGGTCAACAGCTCAAACGAGCCCAGCACCCGGGCCTGGCCCTCGACCTTCTCCAGATTGAAGACAAAATCGCTCTCCAGGTTGCGTTTCACCCGCTCCAGCTCCCGCTCCTCCACCGGGATTAAGCGCAAGCGGGCCAATTCCGCCAGGCAGGAGTCGATGGCGGCCTTGATCTGCCCGTGCTCCAAGGTGGCGACAATCTGCAACAGGCCGGGATATTTGGGGGTAAAGGCCCAGGCGCGGATGCCGTACACCAGGCCCTGTTCGTCGCGCAGTCGCTGGTATAGCCGCGAGGCGTCGCCCTGTCCCATGACCCCGGCCAGGACATCAAGGGCCGGGGTGTCGGGGTGGTCGAAGGCCGGGATGGGGAAGATCAGGGCCAGCTGCGACTGGTTGACCGCCTCCCGCAAGGCGAAGATCCGAGGCTCCTGGGGCCAGGGTTCCTCGGGGAGCACGGCGGCCTCGCCCCCCTGGGCGGGCAGGTGGGAGAAGATCTGCGCCACCTGGGCCAGGGCCTCCGGATGGGGAAGGTCGCCCACCAGCACCACGGTGAAGTTTGCGGGCCGGTAATGCCGGGCCAGGTAGCGCAGGATGTCCTCCCGGCGGAAGGCGGCCACGGACTCGCGGCTACCGATCACCGGCAGCCGGTAGGGATGGCGGGCGTAGGCGTGACTCATGGTGGCGTCGAAGAACTTCACCTCCGGCCGGTCGGCGCGCATCCCGATCTCCTCCAGCACCACCAGCTTCTCCCGTTCGAGTTCCTGTTCGTCGAAGACCGAGTTGAGCACCGCGTCGGCCAGCACCGTAAGCGCCGTCTGCCACTCCCTGACCGGCAGGGTGGCATGATAGACGGTGTGCTCGAAGGAGGTGTAGGCGTTGATCTGCCCGCCCCGCTCCTCGATGGCGGCGGCCACCTCGCCCGGCCCCCTGATCTTGGTGCCCTTGAAGATCATGTGCTCGATCAGGTGGGTGATGCCGCCCTCGTCCGGACCCTCGTAGATGCTGCCCGCCCGCACCCAAATTTGGACGGTGGCCACCTTGACCCCCGGCGTCTCCTTGACCAGCACGGTCAGACCGTTGGCCAGGGTGTCTTTGTAGAGGCGGGGCTTGAGCTGCCGGACGCCGGGGCTGATGGTGGTCATGTTTTCCACGGTGGTCTGGTCGTTGGCCGATCGACTCATTGCTGACGCCGACGGATGAGGAGGGCGAGCGCCAGGCCGGCGGCGATCATGCCCAGACTTAGGATCTGACCCATGGTGAAGACCCCGATGAAGCCGATCTGGGGGTCGGGCTCGCGGAACAGCTCGGCCAGGATGCGGAAGACGCCGTAGGCGATCAAGAACAGGGCCAGCATGGCGCCCGGCCGGTGGGGCCGGTCCTTGGCCCGCCACAGGATCAGGAAGAGGAGCACCCCCTCCAGCAGGCACTCGTAAAGCTGGGAGGGATGCCGGGGGTGGGGGCCGCCGGTGGGGAAGATCATCGCCCAGGGCACGTCGGTCTCCCGGCCAAACAGCTCGCCGTTGATGAAGTTGCCCAACCGGCCCAGTCCCAGGCCGATGGGGATGGTCACCACGTAGATGTCCGCCGTCTTCCAGAAGTCGAGGCCCCGGGAGGCACAGAACCATACCCCGCCCAGGATGACCCCGATCAAGGCCCCGTGAAACGACATCCCCCCCTGCCAGGTGGCCGGGATTTCGGCGGGATGATCGAGGTAGTAGGGCAGGTTGTAGAACAGGACGTAGCCCAACCGCCCCCCCAGAATCAGGCTGAGCAACAGGGTGAAGTTCAGGTTCTCGAAGTGGCTGGCCAGATGGGTGTCGCCGCTGCGCTCAATCTGACGGCGCACCAGACCGTAGGAGGCCACAAAGCCCAGGACGTACATCAGCCCGTACCAACGGATCCGCAGGGGGCCGAGCCGGACCAGCACCGGGTTGATGTGGGGATAGGGCAGCATATTCACCTCGTCTTTGCAAACCATGCTGGCTGGTTAAGGCCGCCGCCCCACCAACCTAAAATTCGTAACTATCCCGCCGCGCCCCATCTGCTTTGTCACCAGCCGGCTCACATGCCGAAAGTATAGCTCGCCGGCTGGTTTCGCGCATCTGGGGCGCGGCGGGATAGTTACGGTCCCCAGCCGGTGCCAATTATGCGGCACTAACTAAGCTGGATAGTTACTAAGATTCCAAGTTATCCCCTCCATATAAACAAGAAGCCCGCGCCCGCCAACCGAAAAATCGCCGCCGGCCCTCGGAAGGCCCACGGCCTGGCCCCGCCCCTTGTCCGCCTAAGGGTGAAAATGCTGTTTATCGATGGCGGCAAATACGTTATAGTGCCATCCTTGGACAGGACAACTCGCCCAAAAAATCAGTTCATCAACAAGGACAAGGAGAAAAAATAATGAGCGATGACAAAGTGTTACACGTAAAGGATTCGACATTTGACACCGAGGTGCTTAATGGCCCCCTGCCCTGCCTGGTCGATTTCTGGGCCCCCTGGTGCGGGCCGTGCAAGGCC
The DNA here is from genome assembly GCA_021789795.1 of Deltaproteobacteria bacterium. Lineage (GTDB taxonomy): Bacteria > Desulfobacterota > Desulfobulbia > Desulfobulbales > VMSU01 > VMSU01. The sequence goes on from JAJYJA010000001.1 coordinate 19,033, forward strand.
ATCGGCCCGGTGATCTCCGAGCTGGCCGCCCAATTCGAGGGCCAGGTGGCGGTCGCCAAGATGAACGTGGACGACAGCCCGGCCACCCCCGGCAAGTACGGCATCCGGGCCATCCCCACCCTGATTCTGTTCAAGGGCGGCAAGGTGGTTGATCAGATCACCGGCGCGGTCGGCAAGACCCAGTTGCTGGCCATGATCCAAAAGGCCCTGTAAGCCGCCCGCATGACGGCTGAGCAACTCAGGACGGCGTCTGCCCCGGAGGGGCGTATCCATCAGCTCGCCATCGTGGGCGCCGGGCCCGGCGGCCTGACCGCCGGGCTGTATGCCAGCCGGGCCCGGCTGGACGTGCTCCTGCTGGAGAAGGGCGCCGCCGGCGGCCAGATCCTGGTCACCGACCGGATCGACAACTATCCGGGGTTCGTCGAGGGCGTAAGCGGCTTTGAGCTGGCCGACAAGCTGACCGCCCACGCCCAGCGGTTCGGACTGGAAATCGACTCCAAGACGGTGGCCAGCATGGACCTGGCCGCCGAGGTAAAGACCATCAACTGCGAGTGCGGCGCCGTCCTTGGTGCCCAGGCGGTAATCCTGGCCACCGGCGCCCGGCCCAACCACCTGGGGGTGCCGGGCGAGCGGGAGCTGACCGGCAAGGGGGTGTCCTACTGCGCCACCTGCGACGGGCCGTTCTACCGCGGGCTCGACATCGCGGTGGTGGGCGGCGGCGACACCGCCCTACAGGAGGCGGTCTATCTCACCAAGTTCGCCCGGACGGTCACCGTGATCCATCGCCGGACCGAGTTTAGGGCCTCGCCGGTCATCCAGGAGGAGGCCCGGGCCAACCCCCAGATCCGCTTCCTGCTCGACACCCAGGTCGCCGCCATCCTGGGCGACACCCAGGTGAACGCCCTGCGTCTGCGCCACCGCGACGGCCGGGAGGAGACCCGCCCCCTGCAGGGGGTGTTCATCTTAATCGGCATCACCCCCAACAACGAGATGTTGCCCCTGGATCAACTGACGCACCAACAGGGGTTCGTGGTCACCGACTGCCTGATGCGCACCAACCTGCCGGGGGTGATGGCGGTGGGCGACCTGCGCCACGACTCGGCCCGCCAGGTGATCACCGCCGCCGGCGACGGGGCGGTGGCGGTCAAGTCGGTGGAGGCCTATCTGGAAACCCTGCGCCGCCCCTGAGGAGGGGCGGCCTTAACCTTAAAGATCTACGGCGTCCCCGTTCAACCGCCGCCGGGATTGGACAGCATGTCGGGGCGGTTTTGCTTAGCCATCGGTAACGCCAGCCGCGCCCCATCTGCTTGGTCACCAGCCTGCTCACCTGCCAAAAAAGTAAGTTCGGCAGACTGGTCTCGCGACTCTGGGGCGCGGCTGATATAGTTACGGTACCAAGCAGGTGCCAATGCTGCGGCACTCAGCTGGATAGTTACAGCCATCGGCTATCTTTTGCAAGATCATCAACCTGTTGGGAGTCTGCGCGCTATGGAGAGGGAAGGTTTGCTTGGCTGGCCAGAGGCTGGTAAAAAACTGGCCATATTGATATTTATGGCCTGCACCCTGGCCACCCTGCCGGGGTGCGCGACCCTGGACGGGGTCTTCTCCTTCTTCGGGGTCGGGGGCGGCAAATCGAAGCCCAGCACCCCGGATGGCCTATCCATGCAGGCCATGGACTATTTCGAAAAGGGCGAGTACAGCGACGCCTTGAAGATCTTCAACGACATCAAGGAGCGCTTTCCCTTTAGCGCCTACAGTATGCTGGCCGAGCTGAAGGCGGCGGACTGCAAGTACTACCTCAAGGATTATCCGGAGGCGGTCTCGCTCTACAAGGGGTTCGCGGACAATCATCCCACCAACGAGGCCCTGCCCTACGTCCTGTTCCAGATCGGCATGTCCTACTACCAGCAGATCGACACCATCGACCGCGACCCAGGGGCCGCGACCGACGCCATCACCGCCTTCGACAAGCAGCTCAAGGCCTATCCCGACTCGCCCTACCGGGCCGAGGCCGCGGCCCGGCGCCAGGCGGCCTTGAATTTCCTGGCCAATCACGAGTACTACGTGGCCATGTTCTACATCCGCACCGAGGAGCCCCAGGAGGCGGCCTCCCGCTTGCAGTACCTGCTCGACACCTACCCCAAGACCTCCATCGCGGTCAAGGCACGGAAGCTGATGGCGGAGATCAAGGCCGGCCACCCGCCCACCCGCACCTGGCGGGACTGGATCCCCGATCTCTCCCTGCCCGACTGGCATACCTTCACCACCCTGACCCCCGCCGGGGTCAGCACCGCGGCGCCCTCTCCCACCGGGAATTAAGTCCAGTTATCATTCAAAACCATACCTTGCTGGTCTCGTTACGAATGCTGGCCGGAAGGGTTCTGGTGAAGGGGGGCCGCCACCAGGCTATCGCTTGGCGAGCCCATCAAGGCGGGGCTTTATTTGCGGGTGATTAGGGGCGCGGGAATCTGGGGTTACCCCGGATGAAGGCCCGGGCCACCGAGCCGGGCAGCAGGTGATTGGCCGCCTGGCCGCCCAGGAGGAGGAAGTCGTCGTCGGGCAGGGTGTTTTTCACCGCCTGGGCCTTGACCAGTTCGTCTTTCAGGTAGGAGACCTGGAGGTTAAGGTCGTCGATCTCTCGCTGGTGGGCCAGGCATTGGTCGGCCAGGGACTTGTTCTCCCCGGCCAGGCGGCTTAGTTCGCCGTTTTTTTCCTCGATCAGCCGCTGGTGCTCGTGGCGCTCGATCATCTCGGGCCGGTCCTCGGGCGGCGGGGCGGCGGCGCTCTCCACCCTGGCGGCCAGACGCACCTGGCAGCCCTGCAACTCCTGCCTCAGCAGCTCGCACTCCTCTTCCCACTTGCGATTTAACTCCTCGCTCGCCTGCTCACCCTTAGCACGCTGGGATTCCCCCAGGGCCAACAGCCGCCGACGTTCGCGCAGGAAACGTTCTTGCAGAAAGATGAGGGTGGTTCCCGTCCCCAGGCAGAGACCAAGGAGGACGAAGAGGATGGATTTCATGGCGGGCCGGGGTTAGGCCTCGGGGCCGGAGAATCCTATTTTGTCCCAGTGCTCCGGCGGCAGGTCGAGGCCAAGCTTCAAGGCCCCGGCGCAGCCGGTGAAGTCCGGGTCATCGACGCAACTTACCTTCACCGGGCCGAAATCGCCCAACTGCCGCTCCACCATGGCCGCGATGCCCTTGAGCCGCGAACCGCCCCCGGCCAGATAGATGTTCCTTAACACCTCCGGCTGGCTCTCCGGGTCGTACCCCTTCATGATGGCCACGATGTTCTCGACGATGTCCGGGACGATGCTCTCGCACACCGCCCGGATCTCGCGGGTCAAGTCGTACTCGGCGGGCTTGCCGTCCCGGCGCAGGGTCACCAGCACCGGGGCCTCGGGCTCGCCGACGAAGGCATATTGCTCCTTGATGGTGCGCACCAGGTTGCGGGTGATCTGCACGTCGTAGAACTTCTGCTGAATGGCCGATTCCAGCCGTTCGTCGATGTAATCCCCCGCCTTCAGGGTGGTGATCTGATCCTTCTGGCCCGGCACCGAACCCTTGACCCCGCAGATATCCACCGTCCCGGCCCCGATATCGACGATGATGGCGTCGCTCAACTTGTTGATGGCGTAAGCGACCATAAAGGGCTCGGAGACGATCAGGGCGGTGGTCATCAACTCCCTGGCGAGCTGCAACAGCAGTTCCTTGTTGACGATCGAGGCCCGGGAGGGCACCCCGATGATCCCGGCCACCGGCACCTCGGCCCCCTGTTTCGCCTCGTTGACCACGTGCCGCAAAAGCTCCAGGGCGGCGGTGTAGTCCTTTTCGCTGCCCTCCCGGATCACCCCGTCTTCCAGGGGGTGGTAGAGGGTGAGGGCGGAGCGGTGCCTGAGGGCCTCGTCGCCGAACACCTGAGTCTTGCCTAATAATTTTATGCCTATTATATCCTTGGGATAGCCGACGATGGAGCGGGTGATCCCCTGGTATCCTCGACTGGACATCACCGCCGTGCGCGAGGTGCCGAGATCGACGCCGATGATGAGGGGTTCGTCTGTTGGGTATTGGTCGTCTGACATGATGCCGTCCTGTTTTTGATGGGAAAAAACCCAGGGTCACGACTTTGGTGGCGGGGCGGGGAGGGCCATCTTCCCTGCCAGGACGAACGGGAAAGGCCCGTCCCTGGGACAACTCGCACCCCTACGTTTAAGGTAAATACAATGGGGGCGCAAAGATTGTCAAGTGAATTGCGGGGTTGCTAGGCCCAAGGTTGACCGACTCGCCGCCTGGCCTGGGATAACCCTTTGACCAAGTGGCCCGTCCATGCTATGTTACGGCGATTTTAAGACCCCGCGCCTGGAAGCCGGGCCGCAACCATTTCACGGAGACCTTCCTTATGAAGACAGACCTCTCGCGATCATTCTTTCACAGGGCGCAACAGTCCATTCCCGGCGGGGTGAGCAGCCCGGTGCGGGCCTGTAAGTCGGTGGGCTGCGACCCAGTGTTCATCGAACGGGCCAACGGCTCCAAGGTGTACGACGTCGATGGCAACGAGTACGTCGATTTCGTCTGCTCCTGGGGGCCGATGATCCTGGGCCACAACCACCCGGCGGTGGCGCGGGCGGTGACCGCCGCCCTGGCCAAGGGCACCAGTTTCGGGGCGCCCACCCCCTTGGAGGTGGAACTGGCGGAGCTGGTCTGCCAGGCCATGCCCTCGGTGGAGAAGGTGCGCTTCGTCAACTCCGGCACCGAGGCCACCATGAGCGCCATCCGTCTGGCGCGGGGCTACACCAAGAAGAACGTGGTGGTCAAGTTCGACGGCTGCTACCACGGCCACGCCGACGCCTTCCTGGTGCAGGCGGGCTCCGGGGTAGTGACCCTGGGCATCCCCGGCAGTCCAGGGGTGCCGGAGGAGGTGGTCAAAAACACCATCTCCATCCCCTACAACGACTTCTCCACCCTGGAGGCGACCTTAAGCGACGACTCCTTAAACATCGCCTGCCTGATCATGGAGCCGGTGGCGGCCAACATGGGGGTGGTGCCGCCCGCCCCCGGCTTCTTGGAGAAGGTGCGCGAGCTGACCGCCAAACACGGCATCCTCCTGATCTTCGACGAGGTGATCACCGGCTTCAGGCTGAGCCTGGGCGGGGCGCAGGCCAAGTTCAACGTCATGCCGGATCTTACCTGCATGGGCAAGATCATCGGCGGCGGCCTGCCGGTGGGGGCCTACGGCGGCAAGAAGGAGATCATGGGGCTGATCGCCCCGGAGGGCCCGGTGTACCAGGCCGGCACCCTGTCCGGCAATCCCCTGGCCATGGCCGCCGGCATCGCCACCTTGCAGACCCTGGCCGAGCCCGAGTTTTACCAGCGGCTGGACGCCAAGGCCGCCGCCTTTGCCGAGGGGCTTTCGTCCCTGGCCCGCAAATACGGCCTGCCCGCTACCTTGAACCGGGCAGGCTCGGTGCTCACCGCCTTCTTCACCGAGGGCCCGGTCACCGATTTCAAGAGCGCCCTGGCCTCCGACACCAAGCTCTTCGCCGCCTTTTACCGGGAGATGCTGGCCCAGGGCATCTACCTGGCGCCTTCCCAGTTCGAGGCCGCCTTCATCTCCGCTGCCCACAGCCAGGCGGAGCTGGACTTGACCCTGGAAAAAACTGAATTGACGTTCAGAAAATTGGCCAAGCGGTGAAAAAGCCGTTGACTTTCCCCAAACCCCATGCTACCTAGGATGCTGTTTTTATCATGCAGGATGGCCTAGTTGCGTAAAAATACCCAGATTTATCCGCCCCTGGCCGCCGGGAACCAGCCGGAGGCCGGGCGATGAATCCGTATTCTCCCCGCCGGGATTTGATGCGGCGGCTGGCCGATTTGTCCACCATCGGCTTGAGTTTCGCCGCCAGCGTCTTTGTCGGCTTTGGCATGGGTTATCTGCTGGACGAGAAGGTGTTTCACGGCCGCACCACCCCCTGGGGGATGATGATCTTTTTGGGGCTGGGGGTGTTCGCCGGCTTCCGAACCCTCTATCAGTTGGCGCACCGCAAGGACCTCTGACCTTGAATACCAGAACCGGCGACTTTTCGCTCTCCGTGGTCCAGGCCATGAACGGGCTCCTGGTGGTCGCCCTGCCCTTGGCCGCCGGATTGGCCTTCTCCTGGCCGCTGGCCAAGGCGGTGCTGGTCGGGGCGCTGATCGCCAACCTGAGCTTCCTGCTGCTGAAGAACGACTTGACCGGGCTGATGCAGGGGCCGGCCCAGGCGATGAAAGTCAGATTTTTCATCAAGTATTACTTAAGATTAAGCGCCGTGGCGGTGCTCTTGTACTTTCTGGTTCGCTATGGCCGCCTGTCGGTGCTGGGTTTGCTGGTTGGTCTGTCAACCGTGGTAGCGGCTATCGTCGTTGCGGCGTTGAGTCAGATCAAAAATGTTTATCTTTCAGGAAAGGAGGCTGCGTAGCCATCATGGAGGAACCGATACTCTTTATCTCGCTGATTCTGGAAAAGCTGGGACTGCCCATCCCCGCCCCCATGCCTCCCACCGGTCACTTCTGGGACGCCACCCAGATCTTGGCCCCGCATGTCACCTATACCTTCCTGGTGATGCTGATCCTGATCCTGGCCCCCAAACTGACCATGGGCAAGATCGAGATGATCCCCGGCAAGGGCCAGAACTTCTGGGAGGCGGTGGTGGAGGGCATCGAGGGCTTCATGGCCGAGAACATGGGCCGGGAGGGGGCGAGGATGATGTTCCCGATGCTGGCCACCTTCGCCCTCTACATCCTGGTGGCCAACATGATGGGGCTCATGCCCGGCTTCATCTCGCCGACCTCGAACCTCAACATCACCCTGGCCTGCACCCTAATCATCTTCGTCACCACCCACATCCTGGGGCTCAAGTTCCACGGGGTGGGCTACATCAAGCACTTCCTGGGGCCGATCCCCTGGCTCATCCCCCTGATGCTTCCCATCGAGGTGATCAGCCATCTGGCCCGCATCCTGTCGCTCTCCATACGTCTTTTCGGTAACATCATGGCCAAGGAGACCCTGCTCGGCATCCTGTTCATGCTGGCCGGGGCCTATTTCGCCCCCCTGCCCATCCTCTGCCTGGGGGTGCTGGTCTCGGTGGTGCAATCCTTGGTCTTCGTGCTGCTGTCGATCCTCTACTTCTCGGCGGCCATGGAACACGCCCACTGAACGCGATTGGTAACTATCCAGCCGCACCCCATCTGCTTTGTCACCAGCCGGCTCACATACCAAAAGTATAGCTCGCCGGCTGGTTTCGCGCATCTGGGGCGCGGCTGAATAGTTACCGCGATTGTAAACTTAAATTTCTTCACCACGAAGAAGGCCAATAATTCAATTTTATTCAACGGAGGAAAGAAGATGAAGAAAGTAGGTATGTTGACGGCAATGATGGTACTGGGCATGGCCTCTATGGCTATGGCCGCCGAGGGTGCTGGTGGCGCTGCCGCCGGTGGGGTGAACGTGGCCCTGGTCTGCATCGCCGCCGCCATGTCGGTGGGCGTCGCCGCCCTGGGTTGCGGCATCGGCATGGGCACCGCGGTGGGCGGGGCCTGCACCGGCACCGCCCGCAACCCGGAGGCCTCGGGCAAGATCACCGTTACCATGATCATCGGCCTGGCCCTGATCGAGTCCCTGACCATCTACGGCCTGGTCATCTCCCTGATCCTGCTCTTTGGTAAGGGTCTGGTCTGATCCCGGTTCGTAACCAAAAGTAGTTTGCGAGAGGCCACGGGGCAACCTGTGGCCTCTCGGCGTTTATAGGCCGCGGCGCGGGAGGCGGGATGGAGAAGAAGGTCTTTGTGGTCAGCCTGGGGTGCCCCAAAAACCTGGTCGATACCGAGGTGATGCTGGGTCTGTTGGGCCAGTTGGGCTACCGGACCTGCGCCGAGCCCGAGGAGGCGGAGCTTATCCTGGTCAACACCTGCGGCTTTATCCAGTCGGCAGCGGCGGAGGCGGTGGACGAGATCCTGCGCCTGGCGGCGGTCAAGGCGGCAAATCCCGAGCTCAAGCTGGTGGTGACCGGCTGCCTGGTGCAGCGTTACGGCCAGGAGTTGATCCGGGAGCTGCCCGAGGTCGATCTCTTTGTCGGCACCGAGAATTTGCTAGAACTCCCAGCCCAGGTGTCCGCCTTGTTCCAGGGGTCAAGCCCGTCGAGCCGGACCGCCCTGGGAGGCCCCAGGTTTTTGATGCACAGCGGCCTGCCCCGCCAGGTCTCCACCCCGCCGCACCGCGCCTATCTGAAGATCACCGAGGGCTGCTCGAACCGGTGCAGCTACTGCGTGATTCCCGCCATCCGCGGCCCGCTGCGCAGCCGACCCCTGGATGATGTGCTGGCCGAGGCGGCGCGGCTCGACCGGGCCGGGGTCAAGGAGCTGACCCTCATCGGCCAGGACCTGACCGCCTACGGCCTGGACCTGGCCGACAAGGACGCCGGCCTGCCCGAGCTGCTGGTCCGACTGCTGGCCGAAACCTCTATCCCCTGGCTGCGGCTGCTCTATCTCTACCCCCATCGTCTCGACGACCGGCTGCTGCGCCTGCTGGCGGACAACGGGCGCCTGACCCCCTACCTCGACATCCCCCTCCAGCACGTCAGCCCCAAGGTCTTGCGGGCCATGAACCGGCCGGCTCAGACCGGCGGCATCGAGGAGTTGTTCGCCCGCATCCGGGGCCTCCTACCCCAGGCGGCCATCCGCTCCACCTTCATCGTCGGCTTCCCGGGCGAGGACGAGGAGGATGTGCGGCGGCTGGAGAATTTTTTGCGCCGCGAACGGCTGGATCACGTCGGGGTCTTCGCCTACTCCAACGAGGAAGGCTCGGCGGCGGCCAAGTTACCGGGCCGGTTGGGGGAAAGGGAGAAGAACCGGCGCCGTGATCGCCTGCTGCGCCTGCAAGCCGGGATCTCCCTGGCCAAGAATCAGGCCCTGATCGGCCGGGTGGTGCCGGTGCTGGTCGAGGGGGTGAGCGCGGAGACGGAGTTACTGCTGGAAGGCCGGATGCCGACGCAGGCGCCGGAAATCGACGGTTGCGTCTATATTACGGACGGGAACTGCGCGCCAGGCGACCTGGTGCGGGTCAGAATCACCGAGGCCCACACCTACGACCTGGTCGGGGAGATAGTCGGGTAAGGAAAGAAAGGCATCGGGCCACGTGGCCGCCGGACAAGGGCGGCCTGGCCTGGTTGCGGATCAACTGTCCACCCGCTCCTTCAAGTCCTTGCCCACCTTGAAGAAGGGCAGCTTCTTGGGCCGCACCGTGATCTGCTCGCCCGTCTTGGGGTTACGCCCGGTGTACGGTTTGTAGGTCTTGACCACAAAGCTGCCAAAACCCCGAATCTCGATGCTGTCTCCCCGCTCCAGCGACTCCATCATGGCCTCCAGGATGGTATTCAAAATAGAACTAGCCTGACGGACGGGCATTTTTAACTCCTGCGCTAGGGCCTCGATCAGCTCCGACTTATTCATATACCCTCCCGGGGGGAAAAGAAAGTTATGGATGTTTGACCGCTATAAGTTCTTTTTATTATAGGTCATTTTTTTGTTTGTAAAGAGAAAAATTTTTCTCTGTGGATTTTTTTTGCGGGCTTGGCCGGGGGAAAGAGGAGGTCGAGGTCGAGGTCGCTAAGCCGACGGTAGGCGCCCAGGGGTAGATCGCCGAGCCGCAGGTGGCCGTAGGCCAGCCGTTTTAAGTGGACCACCGGGTGGCCTATGGCCGCGAACATCCGTCTTACCTGACGTTTCCGGCCCTCGTGGATGACGATTGAAAGCCGGCTGCCACCCTCTTCCCCGCCCAGCAACTTGATGCGGGCGGGCCAGGTGCGACGGCCATCCAGGTCGATGCCCCGCTCCAGGGCGGCGATGGCCTCCGGGCTGGGGCGGCCCTTGACCAGGGCCTGGTAGGTCTTGTTGATCTCGAATTTCGGGTGCAGGAGCCGTTGGGCCAGGTCGCCGTCGTTGGTCAGGATCAGGGCGCCCTCGGTGTCCAGGTCCAGGCGCCCGACCGGGAACAACCGTTCCTTAATCCCCGCCAGCAGCGAGGTGACCACCGGCCGGCCCTGGGGGTCGCTCATGGTGGTGACATAACCCTGGGGCTTGTTGAGCAGGATGGTGATCTTTCGGCCTGGGGGGGCGACCGGCTGACCCTTGACCGTAACCCGCTGCCGGTCGGGCTCGATCTTGAGCCCCAGCTCAGCGACGGTCAGGCCGTCCACCGCCACCTGGCCCTGGCGGATCAGCTCCTCCGCCGCCCGCCGGGAACAAACTCCGGCCCGAGAGAGAAATTTTTGCAGCCGTTCTGGCATGTTATCGTTTGAGGGCCAATAGGTGACCGGGGCTAACGGTAGTCGCCCCGGCGAAATTTTTCCGCCTCGATGGCGCTGACCGTGGCTACCCGGTCGATCAGCCGGGCCAGGGGGTCATGGGGAGGGAGTTGGGCCCGGATGTCAAGCAGGGTGGTGGTGTCGCCCTCCAGGGCCTCGATCAAGGGCAGGAGGTCGCGGCTGGAAAACTTGAGGTCGCCCAGGGCCTGGCTGAACGACTCCAGGAGCCCGATGGCGCTCTCGCTCATCGACACCCCGGCCAGCCGCAGCTCGGGGGAGACGGGCGTCTCCGGGCTTAAGGCCTGCGGGCCGGACGGGGCCTGGGTCTCCTCCGCGGGCAGCAACTGTTCGCTCAGGAGGTCGAAAAACGACCCCGGCGGGCTGGCCTTGCTCTTGGGCGGGGATTTTTTCTCGACTACCGGTTTCCCGGTCAGGGGATTGATGTACATGGTCACCTCCGGGGAGGAAAGAGCGGCAAAAATTGCCAGGCGGTTACGGTTGTTGCCTTAGCCTTGCAATTTTCCGGCCGCTTGTCGAGCTGGCTATCGCCAACGGGCCGGGAGCAGCCGGGCGATGCGGGCCTCCACCTGGGCCTTGGTCTTAGGATCGACCTCCAGGACGTGGGGATACCAGGGTTTCATCCGGCAGTCGAAGACGATGGGCGTGGTCAGGCCGACATGGAAGCGCCGGACGGTGGTGGCGGCGCCGTGCAGGTCGGCGGCCGGCTCGAAGCGGGTGAACACCGACCAGAGAAACCTCTTGAGGCTGGCGGTGGTGGCCCGGGCGTCGTCCACCAGGATAATCAGGGGCCAGTCGGCGAGCTCCGGGCTTGCCGCCAGCCGTTCGGGCAGGGCGCGGTCACCGGCGAAGGACGCCCCGTCCACCACCAGGGTGCCGGGCAGAAAGACCACCGGGTGGCCGACGCCCGCCGGCAGCTCGCCGGTGAAGGCCTCGGGCAGGGCGCGGACCGGCTCCCGGCCCAGGCCAAGCATCAGCGCCTTGGACCCCTTGTTGACCGAGGGGCCGGTGTAGTCCAGGGTATCCTGGGAGACGTTGGCCAGGACGAAGAGGTCGGTCTGCCAGTTGATCCGCTCAAGCACATGCCGCCACAGTCTGGGAAAATCGGCCACGTCCAGGTCGCCGTCGGTGACGATCAAAAACTTGGTGAGCGACAACTGGCCCTCGCCCAGGATGCGCAGGCCGGCGGCGAAGGCCTCCCGGGGGTAGCGATCCCTGACCCGGGCGGCGGCCAGGCTGTGGAAGCCGGTGTCGCCGAAGGTCTTTAACTGGCGCACCCCGCCCATCACCAGGGGGAAGAGCGGCGCGAGCAGGTCTTGCAGGAAGTCGCCGATGTAGTAGTCCTCCTGGCGGGGTTGGCCGACCACGGTGGCCGGATAGATGGCCTTTTTCCGGTGGTAGAGGCGCGAGACCTGAAATACCGGGTAGTCGTGGGCCAGGGAGTTGTACCCATAGTGGTCGCCAAAGGGCCCCTCCTGGCGTCGCAGACCGGGCGGCACCAGGCCTTGGGCCGCAAATTCCGCCGTGGCCACCAGGGGATGGTGGCCACCGGGGCTCGCCACCAAGGGCAGCTTTTGCCCCATGAGCAGCGAGGCCAAGAGCAACTCCGGGACGTTCTCCGGCAGGGGGGCGATGGCGGCCAGGATCAGGGCCGGCGGGCCGCCGATGTAGAGGGTCACTGGCAGGGCCTGGCCCCGCTGCTCCGCCTCGTGGTAGTGGTAGCCGCCGCCCTTGTGGATCTGCCAGTGGATACCGGTGGTCTGGTCGTCGTAACGGTGGATGCGGTACATGCCCAGGTTGTGGCCGTGGCCGTCCGGGTGCTCGGTATAGACCAGGGGCAGGGTGACGAAGGCCCCGCCGTCGGTGTCCCAGGAGGTGAGCAGGGGCAGTTCGGTAAGCCGGGGGGGATGTTGCTGGCACTCCAGGATCGGGGCCTGATTTACCTTCTTGGTGCCGATGGCCAGGGCCTGGCGCAGCAGGCCGCGCTTGGCCCAGATCATCCCCAGACTAGGCGGCCCCAGCCGCTCGGCCAGCTTTACCAGCTCGGCCACGAAGTTCTGGGGCCGACGGCCAAAGGCCAGCTCCAGGCGATGATGGGAGCCGAAGAGGTTGGTGGCCACCGGAAAGGCACTGCCCTTGACCCGGGTGAAGAGCAGGGCCGGGCCCTGGCGTTCGATCACCCGGCGGTGGATCTCGGCGATCTCCAGGTAGGGATCGACCTCCTCTTCCACCCGGTGCAGCTCGCCCTCGGCGGCCAGCAGGTTAAGATAGGTGCCTAGGTCAGTCAGGGGCATGCGTCGTCGGTATGGGTGAGGGGGCGGCCTGAGGAGCCATCGGTTTGGTTGGGGTCGAATAGAAACAGACGGTGATACTCGCCTTCCGAGAGATGCCGCCGCATCAGGCGCGACAGGTGATCGACCAGGTCGCCTATCTCCGGGTCGCTCAGGCGCGGCAGCAGGGCCTCCAGCAAGGCCGGACGGCTGAAGCGTTGCAGGAAGGCGGCCAACGAACGTTCGTCGGTGGCCCGATCCCAGCCAAAGCTGATTTCGCGGGCGTCCATGCCAAGCCGGGGTTAGAGCAGCCGCCAGTGGAGCTGGCGGGAGCGGGGGCCGTCGAACTCGCAGAAGAAGATCCGCTGCCAGACGCCCAGCCGCAAGGCGCCCCGGTCAACGAACACTACCGCCGAGCTGCCGACCAGGGAGGTCAGGGCATGGGCCGGGGAGTTGCCCTCCTGATGCCGGTAGGCGCTGGACTCGGGGGCCAGCCGCTTGAAGATGGCGAGCAGGTCTTCTTGTACCGCGGGATCGGCCCCCTCGTTGATGGTCACCCCGGCGGTGGTGTGCGGGTTGTAAAGGTAGCAGACGCCGGACGGCTGGCCCAGGCCGGCGATCTCCTGGCCGAGTTGGCTGGTGACATCGATGAACTCCAGCCGCTTAACGCTGTTGACAGAGATGGTGCCGGTGTGCATAACTGGGAGACACTGGTTATTGTTGCTGGCCGTCCTGGCCGACCGTCTTGACCGGCTAACGCCTAAGCCACCTGTAAATTACTATGGAATCCATGTCAATCATTTTAGGCTGGCGGCCCGCCTTGTCCGCCGCCAGGGGCGGATGCTGATGCGTTACTATCCTATCTGTCTGCGGATCGAGGGCCGACGCTGCCTGGTGGTGGGCGGCGGCGCGGTGGCGGCGCGCAAGGCGCGGGGGCTGATCGAGGCCGGGGCCGAGGTGGTGGTGGTCAGCCCCGAGCTGGGGGCGGGCTTGCAACGCCTGCACGGCGAGGGCCGGGTGTCCTGGGTGGCGCGGGGCTACCAGGAAGGCGACAGCCAGGGCTTCTTCCTGGTGATGGCCGCCACCGACGACCCGACGGTGCAGGGGCTGGTCAGGGCCGACGCCAGCCGCCACCGCAGCCTCTTAAACGTGGCCGACGTGCCGGAACGCTGCGACTTCATCCTGCCGGCGGTGGTGCAACGGGGGTCGCTCTCCCTGGCCATCTCCACCTCGGGCAAGAGCCCGGCCCTCGCCAAACGCTTGCAGGACGAGCTGGGCCAGTGGCTGGGGCCGGAGTACGCCCTGCTCAACGAGGTGATGGGGCTGATCCGGCCCCATGTCCGGCGGCGGGGCTGGTCGCAGCCGGAGAACGAACGCCTCTTCAAGGGCCTGATTGAGGGCGGCATCCTGGAGATCATCGTCCGGGCGGATGGCCCGGGGTTGATCGATTACCTGGAAAGGGGGCTGGGCCAGACGCTTCCCGGCGATCTGGCCGGACAACTGCAAGGGTTGCTGGCGGCGGGCAGCGAAAGCCCTATTGTCAAGGGCCGGTGATTCTAGTATCGTTTGGTATTGTCTAACGTTTAGGGGCGCTGCCATCAGCGCCCCGGCTTGTCATCATCTTCCCTGGGGCGTCCGCGATGAATATGCTCTTTCCCCTGACCTACCTTGGCTATCTCCTGGCCACCGCCACCTACCTCCTCTGGTTCATCAACCAGCAACGGACGGCGCGGCTGGCGGCCCGCTGGCTGCTCACCGCCGCCGGCATCCTGCACACCTTGAACCTGGGGGCCAGGTATTTCGAGGCCGGCCACACCCCGATCAGCAACATGCACGAGGCGGTCTCCTTCTTCGCCTGGTCGATGACCTGGGGCTTCCTCATCTTCCGCTGGCGCTACCGGGTCAAGAATTTCGGCACCTTTGTCAGCGTCGGCATCAGTCTCTTGATGACCGTCGCCGCCCTGGCCTCCAAGGAGGTCACCCCCCTGCCGCCGGCGATGCGCAGCCTCTGGCTGCCGGTGCACGCCTCCATCGCCCTGATGGCCAACGCCTTTCTGGCCATGGGCTTCTGCGGCGGGGTCATGTACCTGCTGCAGGAGCGGGAGATCAAGTCCCGGCGCTTCGGCATCTTCTACGAGCGATTGCCCTCGCTGGAGGCCTTGGACAACTTAAATCAGCACTGCCTGTCCGCCGGCTTCCCGCTGCTTACCTTAGGCATCATCACCGGCTCCTTCTGGGCCAAGCAGGCCTGGGGCAGTTACTGGCAGTGGGACCCCAAGGAGACCTGGTCGCTGATCACCTGGTTCATCTACGCCGCCCTGTTGCACTTTAGGTTCACCATGGGCTGGCGGCGGCGACGGGCCGCGATCATGTCGATGATCGGCTTTGCCGCCGCCCTGTTCACCCTCTGGGGGGTCACCTATCTGCTGGGGGGGATCCACGCCTATGTCGGCTGATAGTCTGTTGATCGTCGGGGTCAACCACAAGGTGGCCCCGGTCGAGATCCGCGAGAAGCTGGCCCACAATGCGGGCTGCGAAAATCCGGTGGTGGCGATCAAGACCCTGCCCGGCTGCCGGGAGTGCTGTTTTCTGGGCACCTGCAACCGGGTGGAGGTGATCTGCGCCAGCGCCGCCCCCGAGGCCACCGCCCGGCTCATCCGCCAGCATCTGTTCTCCGGGGCCGGCCTGTCAGAGGCCGAGATCGAGCGTTACAGCTACCTGCACGTCGGGCGGCAGGCGGTCAATCACCTCTTCCGGGTGGCGGCGAGCTTGGACTCCATGATCGTGGGCGAGCCGCAGATCCTGGGTCAGCTCAAGAAGGCCTACCGGGCCGCCGCCGAGCTCAAGACCGTGGGCCCGGTGCTGAACAAGTTCATCAACAAGTCCTTCTCGGTGGCCAAGCGGGTGCGCACCGAGACCAACATCGGCGGCAGCGCGGTGTCGATCAGCTATGCGGCGGTGCAACTGGCCAAGAAGATCTTCGGCTCCCTAAACGACAAGCGGGTGATGCTGGTCGGGGCCGGCGAGATGGCGGAGCTGGCGGCGGAGCATCTAATCGCCCAAGGCATCGCCGGGGTGGTGGTGGCCAACCGCACCCTGGAGCGGGCCATCACCCTGGCCCAGCGCTTCAACGGCACCGCCGTCTCCCTGGAGGGCCTGAGCGGGGAGCTTGAGAACGTCGACATCCTGATCAGCTCCACCGGGGCCACCGGCCTGGTGCTGATGCGCGACGACGTCAAGCCCATCATGCGCCAGCGGATGAACCGGCCCCTGTTTCTGATCGACATCGCGGTGCCCCGGGACCTCGACCCCAAGCTCAACGACTTGGACAACGTCTATCTCTACGACATCGACAACCTGAAGGACGTGGTCGAGGTAAACAAGTCGGAGCGCCAGAAGGAGGCGGACAGCGCCAGCCGCATCGTGGACGAGGAGACCGCCAAGTTCCAGCTCTGGCTGGAGGGCATGGGGGTGACCCCGACCATCGTCGCCCTGCGCAACAAGGCCGATACCCTGCGCCAGGCGGAGCTGGAGAAGACCCTCTCGCAACTCAAGGAGCTCTCCCCCAAGCAGGTCAAGGCCATCGAGGTGCTGGCCGCCTCGCTGACCAACAAGATGCTCCACCACCCCATCGTTTTCCTCAAGGCCAAGGGCGGCCCGGAGGAACAGGCGGGCCGCCTGGACAGCATCCGGCAGATCTACGGCTTAGACCCTGAAGATTCGGACCTTGACGAGGAAGATCAGCTATAACGAGGCGTTATCCTCCCCTCGTCCGGCTTGGAAAAGTTGTTGACTTAGATGATAATAATTACTAACATGGCCCAAACAGGCGGCTACGGCTTATCTCCATGCTAGAAGATACCTCGCTTAGAATGACCAGGCAGCGGCGGGTGATTTTGGAGGAGCTGCGCGCCGTGACCTCGCATCCCACCGCCGACGAGATGTACGAGATGGTGCGACGGCGACTGCCCAAGGTCAGCCTGGGCACGGTCTATCGCAACCTCGAAATCCTGGCCGAGAGCGGGGTGGTGCTGAAGATCGATGTCGGCGGCACCAAGAAGCGTTTCGACGGCAACGTGGCCGTGCACCACCACCTGCGGTGCGTGGCCTGCGGCCGGGTGGACGACGTGGAGCTGGACCCGGGGGTTGACCTGGAGGCCTTGGCCGCCGCCCGGACGGACTACGACATCCTCAGGCACCGGCTGGAGTTCGTGGGCGTCTGTCCGGCCTGCAAGGCCAAGGAGGGCTAGGGGCGGGATTAGGCTTGCCGGGCAGCGGGGATCGGCCTATAATAAAACTGGCGCTTTGACAACAATTTTTCCACCAACTGACCAAGGAGAACGCGCATGGCAAGATTAAAGGGAACCGAAACCGAAAAGAACCTCTTAAAGGCCTTCGCCGGCGAGTCCCAGGCCCGCAACCGCTACACCTACTTCGCCTCCGTGGCCCGCAAGGAGGGCTACGTCCAGATGTCGCAGATCTTCGAGGAGACGGCCAACCAGGAGAAGGAACACGCCAAGCGGCTCTTCAAACTCCTGGAGGGCGGGGAATTGGAGATTGCCGCCAGCTTCCCCGCCGGGGTCATCGGCACCACCGTGGAGAACCTCAAGGCCGCCGCCGCGGGCGAGCATTACGAGCACACCCTCATGTATCCGGACTTCGCCAAGGTGGCCAAGGCGGAGGGCTTCCCGGACATCGCCTATATCTTTATGGCCATCGCGGTGGCGGAGAAGCAGCACGAGAAGCGCTATCTCGATCTGGCGGCCAACATCGAGGCCGGCCGGGTCTTTAAGCGGGAGGGCCGGGTCACCTGGCGCTGCGCCAACTGCGGCTACCTGCACGAGGGCAACGAGGCCCCGGAAACCTGCCCGGCCTGCGCCCACGGCCAGGCTCACTTCGAGTTGCTGGCCGAGAACTGGTAAGGCCGCGTCCCATCCCATAATCCCAAAGGAGGAAGCGTAATGGCAAAGCAAAATGAGATCTACCGTTGTGAACTGTGCGGCAACATGGTCGAGATGGTGCATGTCGGCGGCGGCGAGCTGGTCTGCTGCGGCCAGCCGATGACCCTGCTTGCCGAAAACAGCGTGGACGCCGCCAAGGAGAAGCACGTCCCGGTGATCGAGAAGGTGGCGGGCGGGGTGAAGGTCAAGGTGGGGGCGGTGGCCCACCCCATGACCGAGGCCCACTTCATCGAATTCATCGAGCTGATCGCCGGGGCGGCGGTCTATCGGCAGGACTTAAAGCCCGGCGCCGCCCCCGAGGCCTTCTTCGCCGTCCAGGCGGACAACCTCTCGGCCCGGGCCTACTGCAACCTGCACGGCCTGTGGAGGAGTTAGGCCATGCTGAGCGAGCGGATGCAGGGGGCGCTAAACGAGCAGATCAATGCCGAGCTGTACTCTTCCTACCTCTACCTGGCGATGAGCTCGCATTTTTCCTCGCTGAACCTGGCGGGCATGGCGAGCTGGATGCGGGTGCAGGTGCAGGAGGAGCTGTTTCACGCCATCAAGATGTACGACTTTGTCAACGAACGCGGCGGCCGGGCGATGATGAAGGCCATCAGCCAGCCGCCGGGGGCCTGGGACTCGCCTTTAGCGGTCTTTGAGGCCGGGCTGGATCACGAGCGCAAGGTCACCGGCCTGATCAACAACTTGGTCGATGTGGCCATCGCCGAGCGGGATCACGCCACCTCCATCTTCCTGCAGTGGTTCGTCACCGAGCAGGTCGAGGAGGAGGCCAACGCCAGCGGCATCGTCAGCAAGCTCAGGATGATCGGCCATGACGCCAGCAGCCTCTTCGCCCTGGATCAGGAGCTG